>JBAXOR010000027.1:0-8747 GCA_037133155.1 Chrysiogenales bacterium
ACGCCGAACTCCTTACTCCGAACTCTTATCTGCTTCCGCCGAACGCCGAACTCCTTACTCCGAACTATACAAACCACCCAATGGAATAAAACATGAAACAAAAACAGATTGACGAAATGAATGAAAAGAAAAACGGTTCCGAAAACGAATCCACCCTGCGCCAGCGGGCAGAGGAAAAAGCCAATTTCGAAGAGACAAGAACCAAAAAATCTTTGTCGCCCGAAGAAACAAGCCGGACGCTCTACGAGATGCGCGTGCACCGGATCGAGCTGGAGATGCAGAATGAGGAATTGCGCCGGGCGCAGGCGGAACTGGAAACCGCGCGGGCGCTCTATTTTGACCTCTATGACCTGGCGCCGGTGGGCTATGTCACCATCAGCCAAAAGGGGTTGATCCTGGAAGCCAATCTCAGCGCTGCCGCCCTGCTGGGGGTGGCGAGAGGCGCATTGACCAATCGACTGTTGTCCCGGTTCATTCTCAAGGAAGACCAGGATATCTACTACCGGCACTACAAACAGCTCTTTGCGAGCGGCGCGCAGCAGGTATGCGAGCTGCGGATGATGAAGCAGGACGGGTCATCATTCTGGGCGCGTCTGGAAGCCGCTACCAGGCAGGCCGCGGGCGACGCGCCCGTGTGCCGCGTTGTAGTGAGTGACATCACCGCGCATCATATTATCGAAGAGGCGTTCCGGCGCAAAGCGCAGGGCTTGCAGGAAAAGAACGAAAATCTGAGCAGATACACCCACGCTGTTGCTTCTGACCGGCAGAGTCTGCCGGTCAGGAACCAGGAAGTTCCCGTCGCCATCATGCTCCTGGAAGACGACCCGGCGCACGCCGAAGCCGTCAAGCGGGCCTTCCTGGATGTCGGCATGAAGGCCGTGGTCCATTGGTCGCAAAACCTGGGGGACTACCAGGCGCTTGCGGCTGCGCATAAACCGGACATCGCTATCGTAGATCTACACTTGCCGGACGGGAATGCCGTGCATGTTCTGACAGCACCGGCGGAGGCCGGCCCATTCCCCATTCTGATCTTGACCGGCCACGGCGATGAGCGGGTCGCGGTGGAAGCGATGAAGGCGGGCGCGATCGATTATATCGAAAAGTCTGCCGCCGCTTTCGCCGCCATTCCCCGCTCCGTCGAACGCGCCCTGCGCGAGTGGGATCTGCTCCAGGCCCGCTAGCGGGCGGAGTCTCAGCGGGAGATTGCGCTCGAGACGCTGCGCCAAACCGAAGAAAATTTCCGCCGCTCGCTTGATGATTCGCCTCTGGGCGTGCGCGTCGTGACCGGAAAAGGAGAGACAATTTACGCCAACCGGGAGTTTCTAGGTTTTTATGGCTACGACAATATTGAGGAATTGAACAAAATCCCCCTCGAGGTGCGCTATACTCCGCAGAGCTATGCCGAATTCAAAAAAAGACGGAAAGACCGTGAGAATGGCAAGTTCGGGCCCAGTGGCTACGAAATCAGCATTGTCAGAAAGAATGGCGAAGTACGCCAGCTGCAGGTTTTCCGCAAGGCAATCCTTTGGAACGGCGCAAAGCAGTTCCAGACGCTTTATCGCGACATCACCGAGGAAAAGAAACGAGGCGAGGTCCTGAGGGAATTTGAGTCAACGATTCAGGGACAACAATTGCTCCTGGACCAGCAAAGCTCATCCGTTGAAGAGTTGATCAAGCGTTTGACTTACTCCCGGGAAGAGCTCGTGGTTTCTTACGAGGCTTTGAAGGCGAATAAAGACAACCTGGTACGTTCGGAGAAACTCGCTTTTACCGGCCGGATGGCCGCCGGCATCGCCCATGAGATACGAAATCCCCTGACCAATATTATTTTGTCGCTCCGGCAGCTCAAAAAGGACGACAAGATAAAGCCGGAAGGTCTTCACTACGCCGAGATCTTGGAGAGAAATTCAAAGAGGATCGAATTTTTAATTACCGAACTCCTGAATTGCGCCCGCCCGATAAAACTGAATCTTCAGCCCGGGGATATTCATCTGCTCATCAGGGATATCCTGAACGTTCATAAAGTCCGGATTAAAACGCAGAGGATAAAGGTGAGCAAGAACCTGACCCCTGATTCCTCTGCCTTAACCTTTGATAAAGAACAGCTGGGGCGTGTCTTGCTTAACTTGATCGCCAATGCCATTGATGCTCTGCGCGCAGGCGGCAACTTGGCAATTGCCACCAAAAAAGAAAAGAACAATTTCGTAATAAGGATTCAAGATAACGGCAGCGGCATCCCTAAAAAGAATCTGATCAAGATATTTGACCCTTTCTTCAGCACCAAAAAACAGGGCACTGGCTTGGGATTGTCCACATGCCAAAATATCGTTACCAGCCATGGGGGCCTGATCGAGGTTGAAAGTGTGTGGAGAAAAGGATCCACCTTTTCTGTTTATTTGCCCCTGGAACCGAAGCAACAAAATGATGAAGGCGACATGAACGGGCACTTGTAACCAGGGAAGATCATTATGACAGAAATAAGATGGGACATTAAAAGAGGCACAAGTGTTTATCTCCAGGTGTCAGACAAGCACTTGAAGGATTGGATCAAAACCGGCAAGATAAAAGTGGGCGAAGTGGTTGTCTGGCACGCAAATTTTTCCGGTTGGCGCAAGCCTGAAGAACTTGAGGATCTGATTCCTTTTTTTGAGTTCTATGAAAAAACCATTTTTAAAAAAAGAGCAAGGCGGAAATCGGCAAGCCGGCCGGTCTCCGCAAAAAAACAGGTTAGAAGTATTTTGCTTATTGACGATGAAAAGGAATTGTGTGCCCTGTTGGGTGATTCCTTACGCGCGCAGGGCTTTCAAATGGAATTCGCCCACAGCCGTCGGGCGGCGCTTAAGAGCCTGAAAACAAATGTGCCGGACCTGGTTCTATTGGATCTCAGGTTGCCTGATGGGGATGGCCTGGCGCTTTTGACCATCATCAGGAAGATGACGCCCTCCCCGGCAGTCATAATAACGACCGCCTTTGGCAGCGAAGAGGTCAGAAACGAAGCAATTAAATTGGGCGCCAATGATTTTTTAGACAAACCATATAATGAAGAGGATATCATCCGCAGTATAAAAAAAATACCTACCGAGGCCAAGCGAGGTAAATCATAATGAATAAAATTCTTGTCGTCGATGATGACCTGGACTTCAGTTTCAATCTTTCCGCCATATTGCGGGAAAATGGTTTTGAAGTAATGACGGCCGCAAACGGCCGGGAAGCGCTGTTGAAAATCCTGGATGATCGCCCCGACCTGGTTTTATTGGACCTGCGGCTGCCTGATATCGACGGCATGAAGATTTTGCAGACAATGAAAGAGTCCAATCCAGACCTGGATGTCATTATCATCACCGCTTATATTGATGTCAAGGACGCAATCAGGGCGATGAAATTGGGAGCCTATGATTACATAACCAAACCTTTTGACAATGAAGAATTGCTGCTCACCATCAACAAGACGCTCCATGTCCAGCAGTTACGTGGTGAAATAGTCAATTTAAAAGAAAGATTGGCAGAACAAATTCATGTTGAAAAGGCAATGGGCGACAGCGTGCAGATAAAAAAAGTACTCACCAAGGTTGCTATGGTCGCGCCCACGGATTTTACGGTCATCATTCAGGGAGAAAGCGGCACCGGCAAAGAGGTTGTAGCGAATTTGCTGCACCAGAAATCCCTGCGCAAGGATAACGCCTTCATTGCCATAGACTGCAGCGCCATCCCCGAGACACTCATAGAAGCGGAGTTGTTTGGCCATGAAAAAGGGGCTTTTACCGGAGCCGACAGGAAAAAAGAAGGTAAATTCGAACTGGCCAATGAAGGGACTTTGTTTCTGGATGAAATCGCCAATCTTTCCGATGGCGTGCAGGCCAAACTGTTGCGGGTGCTGCAGGAAAGAAAGTTGCAGCATTTGGGCGGCAACAAGGACATCAAAATAAATGTGCGTTTGATCGCGGCATCGAAAATCAACCTCTTTGAAGCCGCGCAACAAGGTAAATTCCGGGATGACCTCTATTATCGCCTGAATGAGTTTCTCATCGAAATTCCGAGACTTTGTGAAAGAGAGGGGGATATCGCTTTTTTCGCGAATTATTTTTTAGAAAAAACAAATCACGAGTTGCATAAGAATATAAGCGGCATCAGCAGCGAAGCCATGCGGCTTCTTTTTAATCATAAATGGCCGGGCAATGTCCGGGAATTGAAGAATACGATCAGGCGGGCCACCCTGGTTGCGGCGTCCGCTCAAATAATCCCGGCTGACCTGTTGCTGGAGCAGACGGATTCCGGGCCAAAACCCGGGGGGAACGCGGCCCCCACCCATGCAAAGTTGGTAAGTTCGGTCCTGGCCGGGACTATTTCCATGAAAAAGATGGTTAATAAAATTTCCGCGGAAGCAGAAAAAGAAGTGATCAGGAAAGCTTTGCTTAAAACCGGCGGCAACAAATCAAAGGCGGCCAAACTTCTCAAAATCGAACGCGTTACCCTTTATGCCAAGATAAAAGAGTTGAAAATAGAGCCGTAGCCTGCGGTTTGTTTATCCAATTATACAAAACTGTTATGGCATTCTTGCACTTCCCATGTAAAATCTGCTTATTTCAAGGAAATCAAAACCCTGAAATAACCTCTAAAGCATGTATCCATTAAGAAGTTCCAGAGCAAAGGTGCTGTCCGGGAGAGCATGGCATAACTCTTGCATGCTAATATTATCAATTAACAAGATTATTAAAAAAGTAAGGAGGCACGCTTATGAGTGCTTTCAAAAAATGAGGAGAATATGTATGTCAAATAAAATCAAGATTCTTTTTGTTGACGATGAAATGGATACCTGCATGATATTCAAACGCATGCTTGATGCAGAGGGATTCAATGTTTTTACAGCCCCTTCGGCAAAAGAAGGGTTAGCGTTGTATAAGGAAGAAAAACCTCAAATCGTATTCCTGGATATAGTTATGCCCGGCAAAGACGGCATTCAATTATTAAAAGAAATAAAAAAGATCGAGCCCCAACAGATAGTCATGATGATTACAGGTTCCGGAGAAATTGGCACGGTAAGGGCGGCGCTGAAACTTGGGGCTTATGATTATATTTCCAAACCTTTTGATTTGCAGGCGATAGTCAGTTCTATAAAAGAGGCGCTAAAAGCCAATGGGTAAAATCATTTATATTCCAATTATCCATACTGAAGAGGACATGGGTTCCATGGCCAACAATATGAAACAGATATATATCCGGCACTACGGCGCTGCCAGGTGGAAACAGCATGTAAATACAGTCAATGAGGTTTGGGCTGGAATAAAACAAAAGATTTCAAATCTGGAACTGGATTACGGCCGGGTCAAGATATATCAGGACGGGCTGCCTCTATGCGGCAGGGAAACAGAGATAATGGAAGACGTGGCGC
This sequence comes from Chrysiogenales bacterium, assembly GCA_037133155.1. GTDB lineage: Bacteria > Acidobacteriota > Aminicenantia > UBA2199 > UBA2199 > UBA2199. The sequence continues at coordinate 5,390 of JBAXOR010000027.1, forward strand.
GCCTAGGCAGCCACAACTATATTATAATTAAAGACCTTGTGAAGAGTGGCGCCGAGCTCATCGGAACGGAAGATCCAAAACTGCTGCTTGAAGAATATACTTTTTACAAGAAAATCACGGAAATACTTGACATAGAACAGCGCAATGAGGTAATGCAAAAGGCAAAGAAAAGAAGGGATGAACTTTTGGTCGAGAGAGATAAATTTATTGCCGCCAGGATAAAGGATACCATCGGCACCAATGAAACCGGACTTTTATTTCTCGGCTTGGAGCATGAGGCAAACAAATATCTGCCGGCTGATATAAAGGTGGAATATCTGATCTACCGTCTGCCGTTCAAGGAATTGATAAAAAACCAGTAAGGCTCATTGATGATCGGTGCTATGCTCGAAACTCACCCCCGTTCCCCCTCTCTTTTTTAAAAAGAGGGGGTGAAGAAAACTTTCTACTCCCCTTCTCCTGGCAATGGCAGCGTATATCTTTTCCCCTCTCTTTTGGAAAGAGAGGGGTCGGGGTGAGTTTTTTCAGTTTGTATATTTTTTTATTCTAATTTGTAAGAACATTCTTACATTTCCAATGCAAAGCCTGTTTGACTTCGAGCCAAGCAAAACCTGAAATATCCTTTTAAGTCAGTACCCATAAAGATGTTGAGGTTAAAGACGTTTGCGGGCAGAGTTTGGCACAACTATTGCATGTAATATTAATGATATCAAAGGAAAAACATGTTCAAGCTAAAAAAAAATGTGTCCTTAAGCGGTCTGCTTTTATTTCTTGTGGCTTCGTGGCACCCTGATCTTTTCGCCGTTGAAGTCCCTTTCCCCCAGTATGCCGAGATAACTGCCAATGTAAATTTCTGGATTAAAATGTATAGTCTCTACACAACTTCCCAGGCCGTGGTGCACGACAGCGTCGATCTGAATATCATTTATGAAGTCATCGATGTCAAGCCTTTTGACGCTCCGGGAGCGCGGACAATCAACCATAAATCCATGAAAAAAGTCATGGTCAAATACCAAACCATATTGCGAAAATTAGCATCCGGCCAAAAATCGGCCAACGCTGCCGAAGGGCAAAGGGTCGCCGCATTGTTTGGTGACAAGGTTGAGCGCGACGTATATAGCCGGGCAGCAGAAAATATTCGCTTTCAGATCGGTCAAAAAGACCGCTTCATGGCCGGCTTGATTCGTTCGGGAGCCTACATTGATCAAATCCGGGAAATATTCAAAGCCAATGGTTTGCCTGAAGATATAGCTTACTTGCCCCATGTGGAATCCTCGTTCAATGTCAAGGCCTACAGCAAATTCGGCGCCGCCGGAATGTGGCAATTCACCCGGGCGACGGGCCGGCGCTTCATGGAAGTCGGTTATGCCCTGGACGAACGCCGCGACCCTATCCGCGCCACCCACGCCGCCGCCCGGCTGTTGAAAGAAAATTATGCAAAATTGGGAGACTGGCCCCTGGCGCTGACGGCCTATAACCACGGCCCCGGGGGCATGGGGCGAGCTAAAAAAATACATGGCGCCTATCCGCAAATCTTCACGTCTTATCGCAGCCGGATTTTTAAATTTGCTTCGCGAAATTTCTACTCCGAATTCCTGGCGGCGCGCCAGGTGGCGCAGAATTACAAGAATTATTTCGGCGCCATTGCCCTGGACCAACCCAAGCCCCTTCATACCGTGGCTTTAGACGGCTACTGCTCCTTGCATGACCTGAGTAGCCATTTCGGCGTCTTTCCCGAGACATTAATCGAGCTGAATCCGGCCCTGCGGCCGCCGGTGTTTGCCGGTCAGAAATTAATCCCCAAAGGCTACAGCTTGAACCTGCCTTTGCTCGCAAACGACGGCCGGACGCCCATTTAAACCCAAATTCCCCCGGGGTTTTTCCGCACAGCCCAGATGCCCAGCCGTTTTTATACGGTCCAATCCGGAGATACAACCGCTAAAGTCGCCAAAAAACATGAAATTGCGCTGGCAGATCTTTTATTGGCCAACAATTTGGACCGGCATACTACGATTAAACCTCGGCAGACGCTGCGCATTCCGCGGCCGGGGGAAATGGTTGCCGTCAAAGCGCCGGCCGCTGCAACCCCGCCTCCGTTAATGCTGGCCAAAGCGGAACCGCCTTTGGAAAAGCCGGTCAAGGGTATCAATCCTGAAACGTCCGCCGCCAAAAAAACAGCGGCCTTGCAAGTCCAGCCCAAATTATCCAAAACAACGGCAGCGGAACCTGCGTTAGTTGATAGCGTTGCACCCGCAGCAAGGAAACCCAAGGTTGTCGCCGCAGCCCCGGAAGAGTCCCGACCCAATTTCGAAATCGTGATCGCCGATGTGCAGCTGGAACCATTAGGCAAAGTCCAGGGGATGCCCATGGGACAGATCCAGGTCGAAATCGAAGAGACCCTTGGCCACTATGGAGAATGGGCCGCCGTGCCCACCCAAAAAATCCGCGCTGTCAACGGTTTGCGTTTTGGCCAAACGGTTCAACTGGGCCGGAAGCTGAAAATCCCCCTGACCAGGCGCACGGCCCGGGAGTTTGCCGAGCAGCGTTATGAATTTCATAAACGCCTGCAAGATGATTTCCTGGCCGTATATCGTGTCGGTCAGCCGCAACCCTACCAGGTTCAGGCGGGGGACAACATCTGGAATTTGTGCCGCGATAAATTCGAGATTCCCATGTGGTTGCTCAAACATTGCAACCCCGATGTGGATTTGTCCCAATTGGCCCTGCAGCAAACCCTATTGATCCCGACCATTGAAAAGACAAGCGGAGACGAACCGGGTATCGGGGCGCCGGATGGGGAAGGCACCGGGGTCGGAAAATAAGAATAGGCATTGAATTAACAGGGTGGGGTGAGACAAATTTATGATTTCCCGGGATACCGGATAAATATTATGTTTTTGAATTTAGCCCAGCAAACTCATCCCTGTTCTCCCTCTCTTTTTTAAAAAGAGGGGGTGAAGAAGATTTACTACTTCCTTTCTTCTGGCAATGGCCGGGGTTCAAAATTTTGAACCCCTTGCACAGTCTTGGTTTGTATATTTATTTATTCTAATCTGTAAGAACATTCTTACATTTTCTTGGCGAAACCTGTTCATTTAAAGCAAATTAAAACCCTGGAATAATTTCGAAAGCCAGTACCCATAAAGATGTTACAGATTAAAGCCGTTAGCGGGCAGAGTTTGGCACAACTATTGCTTGTAATATTTTAGAAAAAAATGGCAGAAGAAAAAACGAATAGTTATTTTTATAATTTTAATATATAATGAAATGGATCATTAAACGATTATTTAAGGAGAAAACCATGAAAAAAATGGCATTTTTTACGCTGGTCGGATTGTGTTTGCTGGCCCTGCCGCTT
>JBAXOR010000028.1:0-8726 GCA_037133155.1 Chrysiogenales bacterium
TTTCATCGCGCGCCGAAACCAGCAGATCGGCCTGCTTTTCGTTCAAAGTGCCGATGTTTTCCTCCAGCAGCAGGTGGAGCGCCATGCGGATCGAAGTCAGAGGCGTTTTCAATTGGTGGGAGATCGTTGAAAACAAATCCTTTTTTATCTCATCGTTCTGCATCAGTAAGGTTACATCCTCAAGGATAATGATCGAACCGCTGAACTCCTGCTCATCATTGAATATGGGAATCACCCTCGGTTTAAAGAACCTTTCCTGGTTGTCGCTGAATTGCTGGATTATTTCATGTTTTTTTTCATTGCCGGGTTGGGCCGGGTTTTTCATGATGTTGCGCTGGATTTCCGCCAGCCAGGGATAAGGCGCCTGCTCGATCGATGTATTGGGAACCAGTCCGAAATTGCTGCGCGCCGATGCCGTGGCAATTTCGATCATTCCATCGGCATTGACAATGGCGATGGTTGCCGGCAGGTTTTTGAACGCCTCATGGGTGGATCGCTGGATCCATAGAAGCTTCATCTGGTCGGCGCGACGGAACAGCCGCAAGCTGGCTACCATATCATTGAAGGCTTCGGAAAGCTGGCCGATCTCATCGCGGGTGTCCACTTTGATCACCAGGTTCAAATTCCCTTTGCGGATTTCCTGGGTGGAGGCGATAAAGCGCCGGATGGGTTTTAAAATCCAATGGTTACTGAAGAACATGAAAAGCAATATGATAAAGGCGGAAAGGCTCAGGAAAAAGACCATGTCGCGGCGGGCCTTGGCTGCCTCGCGGCGGGCCCGGTTATTGGCCACGTTCATACTTTCCTGGTTCATTTGCAGGATGGACTCGGCCTTGTTTTTGATCTGCTTGAAGAGGGGAAAGAGGTTTTTCAAATAGATTTGCCGCAATAGTTGCGGTTGTGATGTCATGAACCTCGTGAGACCTTCGCAATAGAGATTGAATAAGGATTTCAATTCAAGGGCTTGGGCGGATTCTTCAGGCAGGGTCAGGTTGTGCAATTCGATTTTCAATGCCTCTTTGAAATGCTCTCGGTTGGTTTCAATCTGCTCGATCCCTTCTTTGACGAAATCCGCAAGGATGAACAGCAACCCGCTGTCCATCCTTTCCAGGGCATCCTTCATCTGCTGGCAGGCGATGACACTGCGGTAGTTCTCCTTTAGTATCACGTCAATGGATCTGCCAAGCTGATTGAAACGCTGAATGCTCTGCCAAGCGATCAGGGCCGTGATCGATAACAGCATGCCAAATACGATAGATATCTTTTGTCTCAAGGTGAACTTCATTGTCGACTCCAGAAAACTATAAGCAATTAACTTGCCAAAGATTGAAATGCTTCAGCCAAGGCTTTTCGGGTTTATTTCTGTTATCTGAATTGAATTTTGCAAAAAAGGTTCATTTTGAGATTGCATTTTGCAAGGCCGGGCCGCCGGGACTACTGAGATTAGATGCCGTATTTTTTTCTTTTGCGCCAAAGGGTCGCTGTGTCGATGCCGAGAGTATCCGCGGCTTCCTGCAAAGATGACGCAGCGGCCAGTATCCGGCGGATATGAATTTCCTCTATCTTGTCGAGATGGACCGCATCTCCCAAGCACGGGATTTCCTCGCTGGCATTGATCTTGTCCGGCAGGCATTCCATGCCGACCACTTCAGTTCTGCAGAAAATCGTGATCCGTTCAATCGTATTGCGAAGTTCGCGGAGATTCCCCGGCCATGAATATTTTTTTAGTTTTTCCAGCGCCTCCGTACTGAATGCCTTATAGACCCGGTGATTGCTGCAGCCGAAAAAAAGCAGCATATTATTGGCGATGGCTGCTATGTCTTCCTTCCTTTCCCGCAAGGGCGGGATTTCGATTTCCACGACATTCAGCCTGTAGAAAAGGTCTTCCCGGAACCTTCCCTCGGCGACGGCGTTTCCCAGGTCGAGGTTCGATGCGGCGATGAGCCGCACATCGGCATTTCTGGTGATGTTTTCGCCGACCCTTTCGTATTTTTTTTCCTGGATGAAACGCAGGAGTTTGGGTTGGATCGATAAAGGCAGGTCGCCGATCTCATCCAGAAAAAGCGTGCCTCCCTGGCCCAACGAGACCCGTCCGGGAAAATCCTTGAGCGCTCCGGTGAAGGAACCCCGGGCGTGTCCGAAAAGTTCGCTTTCCAAAAGCTCGGCAGACAAGGAGGGGCAGGAGACGCTTAAAAATGGCTTGCCCGCTCTAAGGCTCCAGTCGTGAATGGCTTTGGCCAAAATGGTCTTGCCGGTGCCGCTTTCCCCTTTGAGCAGAATGTTGGCGCTGGATGCGGCCGCCTCCCTGGCGATGGCAATGACTTTTTGCATGGCGGTATTTTTCGTGGCAAAATCGATTTCCGGCACGCTCGCCGTCAGGCTTGATTTGAGATATTCGATTTGTCCCTGCATGTCCACTATTTCGTTGATCTTGCTGACGACCATTTTTATCTGGGCCGGGGTGAATGGCTTGGGGATGTAATCGGTCGCTCCTTTGCGGATCGCTTCGATGGCCGAGTCAATGGACGCATAGGCTGTTATGATTACGATTTGGCCCTGGGTGAATGAAATTGCAGATAGGGGATCAGTTCAAGGCCATTCCTGGTTCCCAAACGCAGATCAAGGAAGGCCACATCGAAAACATTTTGCTTGATCTCGTTGACGGCATCGTCAAAATTGCTGACCGAACGGACCTTGCAGCCCTCGATCTCCAAACAGATGGCAATGGTTTTACGAATGTTCGTTTCATCATCGACGACCAATACATTCAGCCTGTTCTGTCTGCCTGGTTTCTCTTTGGCTGTGTTCATTTCATGCTCGGCGGATGATTTTTCCCAGCAGCGGCGTCTTGATGGCGATCGCTCCCGAGGGGCATAGTTCCTGGCAGCAGTAACAGCGGATGCAGCGCCGGTAATCATAGCTGGGTTTTGTTTCTTTGCGGCCGTCGACGGGGCGGACAGCCTTGGGTTCCAGGGGGCATACTTCCGTGCAGACTCCGCAGTTTTCGCACAGGGCGTAATCGATGAACGGCCGCGACGAAATCCAGTTTTTCAAATAATAGGGGAAAGAGCTGTCTATGGTCCTGGCCGGTTGGCGGATGACCTTGAAGTCGGGGCAGGCCAGGTCGGCAAGGGCAGCGCCGCATATTTCAATTTGGGAGTCCAGGTGAGTCCCCAGTCCGCTTTCAAGCCCAGGTTTCATGGTCGGAACAAATTCCAGGGACAAATTGATCAGGCGGCAGAAAACGGCATCCAGGGCGACGGGATCGCTGGAAAACAGGAGCACCTTCATTTGTCTGGGATTGCCTGACCGCGGGCCGTTGCCTTCCATGGCGATTATGCCGTCCATGACGTACAGACGCGGGCGCAGATAACGGTTGATATCCACCAGCATGGCCGCAAAGTGTTCCGCTTTCGGCATTTTAAAATGAAACTCACCTTTGCGCAGCCCGGGAACGCAGCCGAATTGGTTCTTGACGGCTCCGGTGATGTGCATGAAACCGTGGGTTTTCATCTTGGCCAGGCTGATGATGCCGTCGGCCTCCAGGGCGCCCTTGGCCAAAACGAGTTGCTTGGCGAGCAGGGCTTCATTGAAGGACACTGTTGCCGGGGTGTGAAAGTCAGCCTGTTCCAGGCCGATCTCCCTGGCCACTGCCTCCAATCCGGCCTTGGCAGACACGGCTTGCGGATTGCCCCAACCCGGAGAATCACCTAAACTCACCCGGGCGCCTTTTTGCAGGCACAAACGTGCTACTGCTTTTACCAGCGCGGGATGGGTGGTTATAGCTTTTTCGGGAGCGGCGCCGGTCAGAAGATTAGGTTTGAGGAGAATCTTTTCTGTTGTTGAAACAAAGCGGCTGATGCCGCCCAGCAGGTCGACGCCCTTGAGCACGGCTTCAAAAACCCGTTCTGAATCATAATCAAGGCATTCGATCAAGGCGACTTTTGTTTTTTGGCGAATCGCTTTTTCGGCAGCTGGCATACGGAAACTTATTCAAAAAGCTGTTGCACCAAACGGCTGAGTTCGCTTTCATTGCCTTTTTTATCAACGGCTGAAATCGCATAGATATACAATTGGTTTTTTGTCACTTGTTTGTCCCTGAAAAAATTGTCGGTTACCGAGTCAGCCAAAAGCTTGAAATCCTCTTTTTCGGAAAATTTGCGATACACCCGATAGACCGCTAGATCGACGTCGGGTACAGTTTCCCAGGTCAAGAAAATTTGATCTTTGGCGGTAAAGATAACCAGGTTGCCGGGAATGTCGGGAGGAAATGTATCCAGGACCTTGACTTTAGCCACGTTTGAAGGCGCGCTTTCGATTCGATCGCCCAGGCGGCAGGAAACCTGATACTCGTATTCGCCATCCGTCCCGGTATCCTGATCATTAAAAAACTCGTTGATCACGGTTGCGGTACTGATGGACCGAAAATCAGGCTCGTTGTTGATGCCGCTGATTTTCCGGTAAATAATGTATCCGTTTGTCGGCATTATCAATTGGATTGACGCATGGTTAAATGGGAAAAAGCAATTAATGTAAACAAGGTATTCGCTTATCGGCATTAGCGATTGGTCTTTATCCTGGACAACAGGCTTGCTCCAATTCAGAATGACGATTTTACCTTGCCGGGATGTTTTCAGATCCTGTATGGGCAAGGGAGTGCTCATTGTTTTCAATATCTGCAGCGCACCGGGAACTGATTTTTTCCGGCCATAAAAATAGAGCAAGGCGAAACCATGGGTTTTTTCCTGCAGCTCACTGTTTTTAAACGAAAAGCGGTATGAAGTTGGATTTTGGCCGAGGCCTTTGATTTCGCCGGCTTTGAGTTTGGCTAACAATTCGGCCTTTTTTAAAAAAATATCCGTGGGCAATGTTTCTTCTGGCTTGAGGATGGTGTGGTAAACATATATTTTGGTTACCCTGGATATTTCAAAAAGACCTTTTTTATCGGCCAGCTGGTCGGGAAATTTCCAGGCCAGTTCGACCTGGCCGCCGATTTGCCTGACCTGGAAATTTTCCACGGCCGGGGGAACATTCTCCGGTTCCAGGAACAGGGGCCCTTTCTTGCCGCAACCGGAAAACACCATGACCAGGACTAAGACAGAAAATATTTTATTTCTCATTGCATTTTAAAGGATGTATTTGCTTAAATCGCCATCTTTGATGATATCCTTGACTTTTTTAATGACATACTCGCGGTCAATTTTTACCTGGCCGTGCTCCAGGTCGGACGCTTCGTAGGAAATGTCTTCCATGACTTTTTCCATGATGGTATGCAGGCGACGGGCGCCGATATTTTCCGATGACGTGTTGATTTCCACCGCCATGGTGGCGATTTCATCGATGGCGTCTGCGCTGAATTGGATGTCCAACCCTTCGGTGCTCAACAGATGCTGGTACTGTTTGACCAGGGCGTTTTTGGGTTCGGTGAGAATGCGGATGAAATCGGGTTTGCTGAGCGATTCGAGTTCGACGCGGATCGGGAAGCGTCCCTGAAGTTCCGGGATCATATCTGAAGGCTTGGCCACGTGAAAAGCGCCGGCGCCGATGAACAGGATATGATCGGTTTTGACCATGCCGTACTTGGTGTTGACCGTGGTGCCTTCGATGACCGGCAGCAGGTCGCGCTGCACGCCTTCCCGGGAAACCATTGGGCCATGGCCGCCGCTTTCACGGCCGGCGATTTTATCAATTTCATCAAGGAAGACAATGCCCATCTGCTCGGTGCGGGCGATGGCGATTTTGGCTACCTGTTCCATGTCCAGCAGCCGGTTCTGTTCTTCCATCAGCGTGTAATCGAAAGCTTCTCCAAGGGTCATCTTGCGTTTTTTCGGGCCTTTTGCTCCCATCAGGTTGGGCATCATTTCACTTATCTGGATGCCGATCTCCTCGACCCCGGAGGCGGAAAAAATCTCGAAAGGAGTAAAGGAATTGGACTTGACCTCCACTTCGATGACGCGGTCGTTCAATTTGCCGGCGCGCAGCAGCTTGCGCAGTTTTTCCTTGCTTTCCTGAAAACTGTCGGGTTCGCTCACGATTTCATCAACCGTTTCCTTGGTATTTTTAGGCGGCGGCAGCAGGATGGAGAGGATTTTTTCTTCGGTGTTATGTCTGGCTTTTTCTTTGTTTTCGCCCATCTTTTCGGCTTTGACCAGATCGATGCCGATGCGCACCAGGTCGCGGATGATTGATTCCACGTCACGGCCTACGTAGCCGACCTCGGTGAACTTGGAGGCCTCGACTTTCAAGAAAGGGGAGCGGGTCAGCTTGGCCAGCCGCCGGGCGATCTCGGTTTTGCCGACGCCGGTGGGACCGATCATCAGGATGTTTTTGGGAATGATGTCTTCGGCGATATCCACAGGCAGTTTCTGGCGGCGGAAGCGGTTGCGCAAGGCGATACTTACCGATTTTTTAGCGTTTTTCTGGCCGATGATATACTTGTCAAGCTCTTTGACGATTTCCTTGGGCGTCAGTTCATCGCCCTTGTTGATGATGCCTGCAGTCATTTACAGTTCCTCTATGCAGAAATTAGTATTGGTATAAATACATATCTCGGCGGCAATGGCCAGTGATTTTTCAACGATAACGCGGGCTTCGAGCTGCGTGTCGCGACTCAGGGCTATGGCCGCGGCCATGGCGTAGGGTCCTCCCGAACCAATGGCCAGGACATTTTCATCGGGTTCGATGATATCGCCGGTTCCCGACAAAATGTACATTTTTTCCTCGTTGGCCACGATGAGCATGGCTTCCAGACGGCGCAGGATCTTGTCGGTGCGCCAGTCCTTGGAGAGCTCGACGGCGGCGCGCGAAATGTTGCCGTTGTATTCTTCCAGCTTGGCTTCAAAACGCTGGAATAGGGAAAAAGCGTCCGAAGTGGCTCCGGCGAATCCGGCCAGGATTTTTTCATTGTACAGACGGCGGATTTTTTTGGCCTTATGCTTTAAAACGGTATTTTGAAAAGTCACTTGGCCGTCGGCGCCCATGACCAGCTTGCCCTGGTGCCTGACGCACAGCACGGTGGTGGCGTGCATTTTGTTAACCATGATGCGATTGTATAACTTTTCCGCAGTCAAGTCAACGCGATTGGAGGATGGTGGTCAGGGAGAAATGAATGGAAATGGCTATGGCCGATAATTTCCAGTGATAAAAACAGCAGCGCTTCAAACCGATGTATAAAAAATCTGCCGGTCAACAATCACGGCTTTAATTTTATTTTCTTTTTCTAAAACCTCGAGGTACTGGCGCAGCTCGTTTTCATCCTTGCCGGTCAGGGCGACCAGGTCGGCAAGGGTCAGCGGCCGGCGGCGGACGGTATTTAACAGGCTGTTTTCCAGGTTGCGGCTGAAAGCCGGTATTTCTTCGCGGCGGTCGGTGCGCTTGATGATCTCGACCGGCAGGTCGGGCCAGCCGGCGCGGATCTTTTCCAGGACGGCGAAATCGGCCGACTGGACGCCGGCAAAAGCCGGGGGACGGTCCAGGGTGTTCAATTGGATTTTATCGGGCTTGATGCGCAGCAAGGCTTGGTACAAGGCGGCGATTTCTTTTTCATTGTCATTGACACCCTTGACAATAAAAATTTCCAGCCAGATTTTTCCCGGAAATTCGCTGCGCAAGGCGGACAGCCCTGCGATGATCCGTTCCAGCTCCAGGCCGGCATGGGGCTGGTTGATGCGCGAAAAAGCGGCTGGCGTGGCCGCGTCGAGCGAGGGCAGGATGATATCGGCCGGCCGCAAATCCCGGCGCAGTTCGTCCAGGTATAGCATGGTGCCGTTGGTCAGTACGGCGACCGGGACCGGGCTGAGTTTTTTTATTTCCCTGATGAGCCAACCAAGATCGGCATTGAGCGTGGGTTCACCGGAACCGGAAAATGTGATGTGATCCAGGCGCGGGATATCCGCCAGCGTCGATCGGAGTTCATTCTGCAGCAGCTCCGGCGGGAAAAACCTTTGCCGTTCGATGGTCAAGTTGTTGGTGGGACCGCACTCACAGTACAGGCAATCCAGGCTGCAGGTTTTATAAGGGATGATGTCCAGCCCTAGGGAGATGCCCAGTCGCCGGGAAGGCACGGGCCCGAAGATATGCCGGGTTTTCATTTTTTAATATACATAGAATAGGGCGCATTTCAGGTAATCGGACTGAAACAATGGCAGCAATACCGCGTGATCGTAGGGCTGGGTCTTGAATTCGATCAGCTTGATGCGGCGTCCGGCGTCCCGGGCGGCGTCCATGATGACCTGGATGAAACCGTCTTTTTCCAAAAAATGCGAGCAGGAGCAGCTGATCAGAAAACCTCCGGGCCTGATCATCTTCAAGGCCCGCAAATTGATCTCCTTGTAGCCGCGCTTGGCTTCCTGAACCTTGCTCCTGGCTTTGACAAATGCCGGGGGATCGAGGATAACGATATCTTTGCTGACACCGGCCCTGCTCATTTCCTTCAGAATTTTAATGGCGTCATCCTGGCTGAAAGTGAAATCCATTTCAGCAAAACCGTTGAGCGTGACGTTTTCGCGGGCCTGTTTCATGTATTCGCCTGAAATTTCAAGAAATTCAACATGCCTGGCGCCGAAATAACGGGCATGTAGGCCCCAGGCCCCGGCATAGGCAAAGGCGTCCAGGACTTCGCAGCCAACGGCGATGCTTTTGAGCAGCAGGTAGTTGTCGCGCTGGTCAAGAAAAAACCCGGTTTTCTGACTTTTTAAAAAATCGATCTTGAATTTCAAATCATTGAT
>JBAXOR010000029.1:0-8649 GCA_037133155.1 Chrysiogenales bacterium
ACGATGGCCGCTCCCAGGCGTAAATTCTGAAAAAACCGCACTTGCTTTCATGGCATAGCCTGAATAAATATTCGTCCCGCGCCATGTTTGCGGCTGCCCGCCTTGGTTCTGTTTCCAGCAGCAGAAACCAGCTGGGGGCCTTCACCCGTCCCCTTGTGGGAGAGGGCGTCTTCGCCCCTCCCCTGGCGGGACTGGGCCTCAGGGCCCGTCCCTTTATGGGGGAGGCCATTATTTCTTGATTTTTGTAAAGGGATTGAAGTGTTCGTTATTATAGCTTGGCTGGGCGTTTTCGCCCGTCCCCTTGTGGGGCTGGGTGGTTTCACCCGTCCCCTTGTGGGGCTGCTGGGCAAAGGCAACGGCTGGAATATCTTCCCGGCCATGGTTTTTATCTTCGCGGCCGTGCATTTCGATTTTGCCTTCAAAAACCCCGCTGTCGGCAATCACCACCCGCGGCGCGTTGATATTGCCGTGCAGCACGCCGGCAGGGACGATCTCGACCCGCTGGCCGCCTTTGATATTGCCGGTGACCTTGCCCTTGATGATCACTTCCCGGGCATCGATATCGGCCTCCACATTGCCGTTAACACCGACTATCACCCGGTTTTTGACATTGATCTTACCCTGGATTTTGCCTTCGATCAGGATCTCGTCATCGGAATAAATTTCACCTTTGATCAGCAGGGTTTTGCCGACAACGGAAGACTGACTTTCGGCTGCTGTCGCCTGGCCGGGAGTTACCGGGAGCGGGTTTTTTGTCTGGTTAAAAATTGCCATGGGTTCTCCTTGGGATCAATTTTAAAATATAAAAAGCGGGCAACGGGATTTGAACCCGCAACACCAAGCTTGGGAAGCTTGTACTCTACCATTGAGCTATGCCCGCCCATGCTTATTTTTTTGCCGCTTTTTTATCTTTTTTCTTTTTTTCCTTGGCTACAAATTGGAAATCAACGAATTCGATGATCGCGGTTTCGGCGCCGTCACCCTTGCGGAAGTCGCCGCGGATAATCCGTGTATAACCGCCCTGGCGGTCCATAAAGCGCGGAGCCACTTCATCAAACAACATCTGCACCGTCTGGCGCTTGAAAAAGTAAGCGAAAGCCCGGCGTTTGTCAGCCAGGGTGCCCGACTTGCCCAAACCGATCATTTTTTCAACGATGGGCTGAACCGCTTTGGCTTTGGCCAGGGTGGTGGTCACGCGGTTCTTTTCGACCACGCTGGCTGTCAGGTTGCGCAGCAACGCCCGGCGGTGAGCCGGATCGCGCCGCAGTTTGTATCCGTCCTTGGCATGTCTCATGTTACTAGTCCTCCATGACCTCAATGATGTTTTCTTTTTTTTGGAATTTTTCCTTGAATTCAAGACGCAAGGCCTCGGGAATCTTCTGGCCGAGCCCGAGATTAAATTCGATCAACTTGCTGATGATCTCTTCCAGGGATTTTTTGCCGAAATTCTTGGAATTGAGCAGTTCATGTTCGGTTTTTTCCACCAATTCAAAAATATAATCCACGCCGAGGCGCTTCAAACATTTCAGGGCCCGCACCGAAAGCCCCATCGATTCGACGGTTTTTTCCAGGAACTCGGTTTTGCTTTCAATATCCACATCGCCTTCCTGTTCCCCGCCGACCTTGAGCTTGTCCTTGTCCGGGTAATCGATGAAGACGACCAAATGGTCACGCAGGATCTTGCCGGACCGGGCCAGAGCTTCCTTGGGCAAAATGCTGCCGTTGGTCCAGATTTCAATGACCAGTTTTTCGAAATCGGTGGTTTTGCCGACGCGCGATGGCAGGATGGTGTAATTGACTTTTTCCACCGGGTTGAAGTTGGCATCGACCGGAATATAGTCAACCGGCAGGGTTTCATCAAAATTCTGATCTGACAATTTGAAGCCCAACCCGCGCTTGATGATAATTTCAGCCTGGAACCTGGCACCTTCTTCCATATAAGCCAGATGAACGTTTTTATCCAGGATTTCTACGCTGCTGTCGGTGCTGATATCTCCGGAAAGGATCTCCCCGGGGCCGGTTTTGTCGATGCGCACAACTTTGGTTTCATCACCGTTCATCTTGAGCGGGATAGTCTTCATATTTAAAATGATGTTCAATACATCTTCATAAATTCCGGGGATGATGGAAAATTCGTGCAGCACCCCTTCGATGCGGATAGCGGTGATGGCCGCGCCTTCGATCAGGGAGAGCAGGACCCGGCGCAGGGAGATGCCGATGGTCGTGCCGTAACCGCGTTCGAAAGGTTCGGCGCTGAAGCGGCCGTAATTGGGGGTTAATTCCTCAACATCCAACTTCCGGGGGCGCTGGTATTTCAAATTCATGGTTCCCTCCTTATTTCGAATATAACTCAACGATAAGGCGTTCCTCAATTTCCTTCAGGGAAACGTCATCGCGATTGGGTAGGGCGTTTACCTTACCGGTAAAATTGGCGCTGTCCACGACCAGCCAACCCGGTACTTCTACCAGTCCCTTGACATCCTCCAACATGGCTTTCACGTTTTCAGCGGCGCGTTTCTTTTCACGGAAAGTCACTTCATCATTCAAGCCTACGACATAAGAAGGAATGTTGACCCTTTTCCCGTTAACGCCAAAAAAACCGTGGCGGATCATTTGCCGCGAATGGTTGCGGGAATAGGCAAAATTCATCCGGTAAACAACATTGTCCAGGCGCAGCTCCAGGGTTTTAAGCAGGGTTTCGCCGGTTATGCCTTTCTTTTGGGCGGCGGCGGCAAAGACATTGCTGAACTGCCTTTCATTTACTCCGTAGAAGCGTTTCACTTTCTGTTTCTCGCGCAACTGCAGCTTGTAATGGCTCTTGCGGAAATTAACCCGCGAGCCCTTCATTCCGGGAGGGTAGTTTTTATGCTCCACCCCGCATTTATCGCTCAGGCAGCGTCTGCCTTTAAGAAACAATTTCTTGCCTTCGGCGCGGCATAAACGACATAAAGATCCAATATATTTTCCCACTTTGTTCCTCCTTAAACGCGTCTCTTTTTTGGCGGCCGGCAACCGTTATGGGGAATCGGGGTAATATCCCTGATGGATTTCACCTGGAACGCGGTGCCGCCAATCGACCGTATCGCACTTTCCCGACCGACTCCAGGCCCCTTGACCCGGACATCCAGGGTGCGCATGCCGAAATTCTCGGCATCCTTCAATGCTTTTTCCGCGGCTAACTGCGCCGCAAAAGGCGTTGATTTTCTTGAACCTTTGAAGCCCACCATCCCGCCCGAAGCCCAGGCCAGGACCTTGCCGTCGGGATCGGTAATGGTGATGATGGTATTGTTAAAAGTGGAATGGATGAACATGATGCCGTGATCGATCGTCCTTTTTTCTTTCTTTTTCGTCTTGGTGCTGCTTTTTCTTTGCGCCATCGGCTGCCTCCCTTATTTCTTCTTCTTGATCATCGAGCCACGCGGACCCTTGCGTGTCCTAGCGTTGGTTTTGGTTCTCTGGCCCCTGACAGGCAGGCCCCGCTTGTGCCTGCGGCCCCGGTAGCAGTTGATATCCATCAGGCGTTTGATGTCCTGGTTGACTTTCTTTTTCAGGTCACCTTCGACCATCTCGTCTGCTTCAATATGCTTGCGGATCCGGCTCAGCTCTTCAGCGGTCAGATCCTTGATTTTCTTGTTCAAATCGACCTTGACACTTTCCAGAATGATCCTGGATTTGGGACGGCCAATGCCGTAAATGTAGGTCAAGCCAACTTCCACCCTTTTGTGATTGGGGATTTCGATTCCGGCGATTCTAGCCACTTTGCCTCCTTATCCTTGTCTTTGCTTGTGCTTGGGATCTTTGCAAATCACCCGCACTACGCCCTTGCGCTTGACTATCTTGCAATTATTGCAAATCTTTTTTACAGATGCTCTGACTTTCATCTGCGCCTCCTATTTAAACCTGTAAATAATCCGCCCCCTGGTGATATCATAAGGCGATACTTCCAGGAGTATTTTATCTCCGGGCAATATCCGGATATTATTTTTGCGCATTTTCCCTGACGGATGAGCGGTGATGCGGTGATGGCTGGTTTCCAGTTCCACCAAAAACATGGCGTTGGGCATTGATTCCACAATAACGCCCTTGACTTCGATGACATCTTTTTCCTTGTTGACCATCATAACCTCGTCAAAATCTCGGCGCCGTTATCTGTCAGGGCGACCGTATGCTCAAAATGGGCGGAAAGGCTGCCGTCGCAGGTCACTACCGTCCAATCGTCATCCATGGTTTGCACCGCAAAAGTACCGGCATTGATCATCGGTTCGATGGCCAGGGTCATGCGGCTTTTCAATTTTACGCCGCTCATGCCATCGTAATAATTCAGCACCTGGGGGTCCTCGTGCAGGTGGCGGCCGATGCCGTGTCCCGAAAGATCACGCACTACTTCATAGCCCCGGCCGCGTACATGGCTGTCGATAGCTTTGGCGATATCTCCCAAATTATTCCCGGGCCTAGCCTGCTCGATTCCCAGTTGCAGTGCCTCTTTGCAGGTTTCCAAAAGATCATGGGCGCTTGCGGAAATTGCTCCCACCGGATAGGTATAAGCCCCGTCCCCGTAATACTCTTTATAGATCGCTCCGACATCGACACCGATGATGTCCCCTTCCTGGAGCCGGCGCAGGGCCGAAGGAATACCATGTACAACTTCCTGGTTGATGGAGGTACACAGGGTGGCCGGAAAAGGTTTCACGCCGGCCCGGCCCGGGTAACCCTTGAATCCGGGTTTGGCCTTGAGGCCGAGGATACGCTGTTCCGCCCATTGGTCCAGTTCCAGGGTACTGACCCCGGGTTTTATTTTTTCCTTTAACTCGCTTAAAATCACGGCGATGATGCGGTTGGCTTCGCGCATCAGGGTAAGCTCCTTGTCCGTTTTCAGCATGATCATGCGATCAACCCTTTGATCTTTTCATAAACCCCGGCGGCTGCCCCGCGGCCATCGACGCGAACAAGCACGTCCTTGCGGCCGTAATACTCAATCACCGGCATGGTTTGTTCTAAATATACTTTTATTCTCTGCCTGATTGTTTTTTCAGTGTCATCGGCGCGCCGCAGCACAATTCCCTGACAAAGATCACATATACCTTGCTTTTGGGGCGCTTTGGTCAGCTGGTTGTAAATGGCGCCACAAGCGCTGCAAGTCAGCCGCGCCAGCAGGCGCTCCACGGCTTCGCCTTCGGTTACTTCTATTAAAAAGACTTTTTCGCTCTCACTGGCGATACCGGTGAGGGCTTCGGCCTGGTCCAGGGTGCGCGGATAGCCGTCCATGACATAACCGTTGTCCAGGTCGCCGCGGCTCAGGCGCTGGCGTACAAGTTCAATCATCAGTTTGTCCGGGACAAGTCCGCCGGACTCCATGAAGATTTTGGCCTGGCGGCCGTTAGCAGTATCCTGCAAGATCGCGCTGCGCAAAATATCACCGGTGGAAATTTTAAGCAGGTGAAAATCACGCTGGATGAGATCACCCATGGTTCCCTTGCCGGAACCAGGCGCACCGAACAGGATCAAGCGCTTCATGCGCGCCGCCCCTTGATCCGCCCTTTACGCGAAAAAGAGTCATAATTGCGCATGGTCAGTTGGGCTTCGATCTGCTGCACCGTGTCCATGGCCACGCCGACGACAATCAGGATCGAAGTACCGCCGAAATAAAACTTCACGTTTAAACCTTCGTAAAACCAGCGCGGCATATTGGCTTCCAGGAAATCGCCGACAAAGGGCAGAGCCCCGACCTTGAAACCGGTCATTAAAAACTCGGGCAGCAGAGCCACCAGAACCAGGTAAATGTCGCCGATAAAAGTCAGCCTGGAAAGGACGTTGTCGATGTAATCAGCGGTGTTCTTGCCGGCCCGGATGCCGGGAATAAAACCGCCGTACTTTTGCAGGTTGTTGGAGACGTCCTGGGGGTTGAAAATAATGGAAATATAAAAATAAGTGAAAAATACGATCGAGGTGATGTATAAAAGGTTGTACAAAGGCATGCCCCAGGTCAATTGCTGAGTGATTTTCTGGGCGATGGGGTGCTTGATGAACTGCAAGATCGTGGCCGGGAAAGTGATTACCGAGCTGGCGAAAATGATGGGGATAACTCCGCCGGTATTTACTTTCAGAGGCAGGAAAGTGCTTTGCCCGCCCATCATCTTCCGGCCCTGGATGCGCTTGGCGTAAGTGATGGGAATACGGCGTTGGCCCATTTCCACATAACAGATGAAAGCAATGACCGCTACTATTACCGCCAGGAGAAATATCAGTTTCAACGGGCTCATATCCCCGGTTTTCAGTCCTTCCAGAGTATTGCCCACACCGGGCACCAAACCGACGACGATGCCGGCAAAAATAATCAGGGAAATACCGTTGCCGATGCCCCTTTCCGATATCTGTTCACCCAGCCACATGATGAATATCGTGCCGGTGGTCAGGGTGAGCACGGTCAGCATGCGAAAACCCCAGCCGGGATTGAGGACAACGGGAATGCCGTTGGGATTCATCCGTTCCAGGCCGATGGCGATGCCGCCGCCCTGGACCAGGCAAATAAGGACAGTACCATAACGGGTATACTGGGTGATCTTCTTCTTGCCTAATTCGCCTTCCTTGGCGATGCGGTCCAGGTAAGGCCAGACCACCTGCAGCAACTGCAAAATAATCGAAGCGCTGATGTAGGGCATTACACCCAGGGCGAAAATGGTCATCCGGGAAATATTTTTTCCGGAAAACATGTCCATGAATCCGAAGAAGGTGCCCTGCAGCGCGTCAAAAAATTGCTTCAAAGCCTCTGAATTCAAGCCGGGAGTGACAATCTGCGAGCCCATGCGGTAAACGGCCAAAAGGAGCAGGGTGAAAATCACCCGCTTGCGCAGTTCAGGAATGACGAAAATATTTCTTATGAATCTGATCAATTTTCTTCTCCTTGATAAATGACAGCCTTGCCTCCGGCCTTTTTAATTTTAGCCAAAGCAGCTTGAGAAAAATGATGGGCTTGAATCGTCATTTTGCGTGACAGTTTGCCATTGGCCAACACTTTGATGCCGGCCCTACGTTTGCGGGCCAGATTCTGCTCAAAGTAATCCTGGATCTTGACTTCATCCAGACCACATTTGTCCAGGTCAACAAGGTTGACTATGTTGAACTCTTTTTTAAAAATATTGGTAAATCCGCGCTTGGGGATCCGGCGCACCAAAGGCATTTGCCCGCCTTCAAAACCGCGGCTGTGCTGGTAACCCGAACGCGCCTTCTGACCGTTGTTGCCCCGGCCGGCATTGACGCCATAGCCGGAGCCGGGTCCGCGGCCAACCCTTTTCCTGTTTTTCACCGCGCCTTTGGCCGGCTTTAAATTACTTAGATTGATCATTGCCGATCTCCTCTACCTGCAGCATGAATTCGATTTTTCTGATCATGCCAAGTATTTCGGGTCTTTTTTCGCGAATGACTTCCGAGTTTATCTTGCGCAGGCCCAGACCCTTGACCGTAGCCTGCTGCCGGTCTGAACGGCCGATCAGGCTCTTGACCAGTTTTATTTTCAGGCGGGGATATTCCACCTTCTTCTTTACTGCCATAAATCCTCCTTGTTTATACCTCTTTTCAAGGCAAAGGTTTCGGGACTCATGAGCTTCTGCAAGCCGTTCATGGTGGCCCTGGCCACGGTGATCGAGTTCTTGCTTTTCAGGATCTTGGTCAGGATATTTTTCACCCCGGCCAGCTCCATGATCACCCGCACCGCTCCACCGGCGATAACACCGGTTCCAGGGGAAGCCGGGCGCATGACGACTCTGGAAGCGCCGTAAGCACCGATCTTGAAATAGGGAATCGTCTCGTTGATGATCGGCACTTTGACCAGGTTCTTCTTGGCGTCGGCCACGGCTTTTTTTATGGCCAGGGGCACTTCACGGGCCTTGCCCTTGCCCATGCCGACCTGGCCGTTTTTGTCTCCGACCACCACGGCTGCCGAAAACCTGAGATTTTTTCCGCCCTTGACGACCTTGGTGACACGGCGGATGGAGATTACTTCTTCCTGAAACAGTTCATTGCTATCCATGTAATGCTGCACGTTGCCTCTCCTTAAAAACGGATTCCCTTTTCCCGGGCGGCGTCGGTGAATATCTTGACGCGTCCGGCAAAAGCATAAACATTGCGGTCAAAAACGACCGTTGCGATCTTTTTTTCCTGCAACCTTTCGGCGATGGTTTCGCCCAGAAGCTTGGCCGCTTCTTTGTTCTTGGTGCTCTTCAGCTTGGCTTTCAGGTCCTTTTCCAGCGTGGATGCGGTGGTCAGGACCTGATGACAGGCATCATCAATAACCTGGGTATAAAGATATTTATTGCTTTTAACCAGAATCAGCCGCGGCCTGGACTGGGTACCCCTGATATGCGCTTTCAGGGCATTGCGCAACCTTTTCGCCTTAATTTTTTTAATGATATATTTCGCTGTAAT
The DNA here is from genome assembly GCA_037133155.1 of Chrysiogenales bacterium. Taxonomy (GTDB): domain Bacteria; phylum Acidobacteriota; class Aminicenantia; order UBA2199; family UBA2199; genus UBA2199. The sequence continues at coordinate 8,422 of JBAXOR010000029.1, forward strand.
CATGGTTACACTCCCGCAGCTTTTCTGACTTTCTGTCTCAGCACCTGGCCTTCAAGCCTGATGCCTTTTAATTTATACGGTTCCACCGGCCTGATGCTCTGGATATTGGCACAAGTCTGCCCTAACAACTGCTTGTCATGGGAAAACAGGGTGAAGCTGCCCGGGTTTTCCTGGCTGGCCGAAACACCGGCCGGCAGCTCAAAATCAACCGGATGCGAATGACCGACC
>JBAXOR010000030.1:0-8641 GCA_037133155.1 Chrysiogenales bacterium
GGATATTCATAAAGGGGATTTTTAAGCAGCTCGATCGTGGCCAGGATATCCCGGCTTTGCACGGCCGCACCATTGGAGAAGCAAATGCCCTTTTTTAAAGTAATTGCGATCAACAACTGCCCTTCATCACAGAGCACGGAATCGGCCAATTCAGGACGAATTTCTCCCGCCTGGTCAAAATAAAACAGGGCCTGATGTATTTTATTCATGACCCCTTGCGCTGTCTCGCTGGTAGCATAAACCGGATTCAACTGGGACGGGAAATCCAGGCAGCCGATCCGTAAAACCCTGGATTCAGCGGCCAGTAAAAACAAGGGAGAAAAAACAAACGCCACTAAAATGCGTTTAAACAAATTCAAAATCAACTATTATTTGACCAAACGGACTTCCGTGATTTCAGGAATTTCTTCCTTCATAACCTGTTCCACATAACCCTTGATGGTAAAGGTGCTCATCGGACAGCCAAAACAGGCCCCTTTGAGGCGGACCAACACGGCTTTTTCTTCGGCGAGCACATCAACCAATTCGATGTCACCACCGTCGCCCTGCAAAGCCGGCCGCACTTTTTCAATCAGCGCTCTGACTTTTTCTTTCAATTCCATTTGCTACTCCTCAAGCGAATTTTATCACAGCAAAGCTGCAAAGTCCCCGGCAAGGGGGCATAAGAACCTTTAATAAAAAATTATCCATACTCATGAAGATAATTTTTTATAAGGTTCTAACATTTTCCGCAAAGCGCGGCGAGCTTTTTCAGCAACAAGCGGATCTACGGAAATTTCATATTTTTCTTCATTTAAAGAATCATAAACATCTTTAAGGGCGGTGCGCTTCATGTTGCTGCAGATTTTGGGAGTTAAGGCAGGATAAAAGATCTTGCCGGGATTTTCTCTTTTCATCCTCTCCAGCAAACCCTGTTCAGTAGCCACGATAAATTCTTTTTGATTTGAGCTCGAAACATATTTCAGCATGCCGCTGGTCGAAAGAACCTCATCAGCAAGATCCATTACTTCCAGGAGTACTTCGGGATGAACAATCACTTTTGCCTGGGGATGTCTGATCCGCATTTCGGCAATTTCTTCCTTTTTGAAGCGCATATGTACGTAACAAAAACCCTCGAACAAAAAAAGCTTTTTATCCGGGACCATTTTTTGTACATAATTACCAAGGTTTTCGTCGGGAACAAAAATAATTTCTTGAGCCGGAAGACCGGCAACGACATGGACTGCGTTGGCCGAGGTGCAGCAAGCATCACTTTCAGCTTTGATTTCCACCGAAGAATTCACGTAAACAACCACCGTAGCGTCTGGATGCTGTTTTTTCATTTCCCGCAAGTCAGCCACGGTAATCATATCGGCCATGGGACAACCGGCATCAAGGCGGGGCAATAAAACCTTTTTCTCCGGTGAAAGAATTTTCGCGGTTTCGGCCATGAACTTCACACCGGCAAAAACGATGATATCTTGAGTCAATTCGGCCGCCCTCCTGCTCAATTCCAGGGAATCGCCCAGGAAATCGGCGCAAAGCTGCACTTCCTCGACCTGGTAATTATGGGCCAGGATAACGGCATTTTTTATCTTTTTCAGCCTGGCAATTTCTTGGCTAAAATCAATCTTTTCAAGCATGCGTTCCTTTTTAATTATTGTAAGCTTTTTTTTAAAACCGGTCAAATGTAGTATAATAACCATTGGAGATAGATTTAATGAAAAAATCATTTTTTTCTATTTATGTGCTCATGGTATCGGCGTTGATTTTTCTCCCTGCCTGTTCCATAAAAAAGCTGGCCATAAATCAGGTGGCCAACGCTTTGACTGCGCAAACTTCCAGTACTGTGTTCAGCGGTGACAATGACCCCGAATTGGTAGGCGATGCTTTGCCTTTTGCCATCAAACTGTATGAATCCCTGCTGGCGGCCAATCCCGGCCATCAGGGCTTGAAATTGAAAACAGGCAGCCTCTACATCATGTATGCCAATGCCTTTCTGCAGGCTCCGGCTCTCATGCTCCCTGAAAGCGATTTTAAAATCCAGGAATTCAATTACAAACGCGCCAAAAACTTGTATTTGCGCGGCCGTGATATTGTCCTTTCGGCGCTGGAGCAAAAGTACCCCGGTTTCAGAGAAAATTTGCATAAAAAAATGTATGCCCAGGCTTTAAAAGCTACAACCAAAAAGGATGTCCCGTTGCTTTATTGGGCCGGAGTGGGCTGGCTCGGAGCGTATGCCATCGCCCCTTTCGATATGGACTTGGGGATGACCATGCCGGCCGCGGCCGCCTTGATGGGCCGGGTCCTCGGGCTTGAAGAAAATTATGCCGGCGGTGCAATCCATGAATTTTATATTCTTTACTATGGGTCATTACCCGAATATATGGGCGGGAGCCTGCAGAAGGCACGCAAACATTTCGAAAAAGCCATTGCTGTTTCCGCCGGAAAATCTTCTACCCCCTACATTGCGCTGGCCACCACTGTATCTGTAAAAGAACAAAACCTCGGCGAATTCCAGTCGTTGTTAAAACAGGCGCTGGCCATTGATCCGGACATTGATCCTGAAAACCGCCTGCTGAGCATTTTAAATCAACGCAAAGCGCTTTGGTTGATCGAACATACCGACGATTTTTTTGTGGAAACGGAAGCGGTAAATAGTGAAATCAAGGAGTAATGAAAATGAAATATTTTAAAACAATCGTTTTTTTGCTTTTTCTGCCCATGATCATTAGCGCCCAAGTAATAAAAATCGGCAGTATCGCGCCGGATCGCTCGCCCTGGAATGATGCGTTGAAAGAAATTGGTCGCGAGTGGGAAAAAATAACCAATGGCCAGGTGCTATTAAAAATCTATCCGGGCGGAATAGCCGGTGATGAAGATGACATGATCCGCAAAATGAAATTCGGGACGCTGGGCGGAGCCGTCCTGACCAATATCGGCATCACGAATATCAATGCCGACGCTTTTGTCCTTAATACCCCCTTCATGTTCAATTCAGAAAAGGAAATGAATTTTATCATGGGACAACTGGTTCCTATTTTTGAAAAACAAAATAAAGAGAAGGGGTACCAAACCATTATTTGGACTATGAGCGGCTGGGTCAATTTTTTCTCAAAAAATCCTGTGCTGTACCCGCAGGACCTCAAAAAACAAAAATTATCTGTCAGTACTGGCGAACCGGAAATGGAACAGGCTTGGAAAAAGTCGGGCTACCATGTCGTTCCCACCGAATTAAAAGACTTGATGATGGCCCTGCAAAGCGGCATGGTCGAAGCCTTTTACCTCCCACCCCTGCTGGCCGGCGCCGGTCAGTATTTCCCCTTTGCTCCCCATATGTGTTCCCTGAAAATAGCTCCCCTGGTTGGGGGTATGGTGATTGTAAACAGGATCTGGGAAAAAATTCCTGAAGGCTACAAACAGCCCATGATGGCCGCTGTACAAAAAATCCAAGTCAAACTGGGCGGAAAAACCGACGCTCTGGAAATAGAGGCGCTGGCTTCTATGAAAAAAAACGGCTTGATTATCCATGAGGCTCCGGCCGACAGCCTGCCCCAATGGAAGGAAGCCGCCAACAAAGGTATGGATGAATTGGTCGGCAAGGTTTTCAGCAGGGAAATCTACGAAAAATTACTGCAAATGCTCCAGGAATATCGTCAGAAAAATGTTCGCTAAAAAATTTCTAAGGTTGAACAATGGCTTTGAAAATTTACTGGCTTTTTTAACTATTTTCCTGCTGGCGCTTTTCCCTTTCCTGGAAGTGATCGCCCGCACAGTTTTTCATACCGGAGTGGCCAATTCCACCGAATTCACCCATCATCTGGTTTTAATCCTGGCTTTTATCGGCGCAGCCATCACGGCCAGGGAAAACAAACATCTGTCACTTACATTGAATTGGAAATTGCCCGCTGGACTTTCAAAGCGCATCCAAGTGGGCACTGCTTTAATTAATGCAACTTTTTGTACGGCCTTTGCCTGGATTTCATTGTCATTTCTCTTGAATGCCTTCGCGGCCAGCGAAAAAATAGCTGTTTTCCCCTTGCGCTGGATTGCCATGATTATGCCATTAGGCTACATGATCATGGCGCTTCGGTTTATCACCCATACTTCACCCAAACCAGCGGCGAAAATCATCGCGTCGCTGGGATTGATCCTGGGAACATTCCTGGCTTTAGGGGCAATTGCGAATATTTCCCATGTGCTGCTTCCCAATTATGCCGAATTCTTTGATTCTCTGGTGCCAGTTTACAACCAGGTTATCGCCAATCTGGTCACGCCGCTGGTCATTGTATTGATTATATCGGCAATCTTTGGAGTTCCGATTTTCATTGTTTTGGGCGGCCTTGCTTACCTGCTTTTTGCTAAAACTGCCCAGCCGCTGGAAGTAATTGCCAACGAAGCCTACTCGCTTCTGACCAGCCATGCCATCGCGGCCATACCGCTGTTCACCTTCACCGGCTTTATCCTTTCCGAAAGCAAGGCCAGTGAAAGGCTGGTCAAACTTTTCAAGGCTTTTTTTTCATGGTTTCCCGGCGGCCTGGCCATCATGGCCATCATGGTCTGCACTTTTTTTACCACCTTTACCGGGGCATCCGGAGTTACCATCCTGGCTGTAGGCGGTTTATTGTCCTATGTCCTGATCAAAGGGAATTACAGCCCGAAATTCAGCACCGGCTTGCTTACCGCGACAGGCAGTATCGGGCTGCTTTTTCCACCCAGCCTGCCGGTTATTATTTATGGAGTAACGGCGCAGATCAGCATCAAGGATATGTTCATCGGCGGCATCGCCCCCGGAATTGTCATGGTGCTGGCAATGATCGTATTTGGCATTTGGTATGCTCTAAAAAATAAAGTTCCGCGGCAACCGTTTGTTTTTAAGGAAACTCTGCCCGCTATCAAGGATTCATTCTGGGAAATACTCCTGCCGGTTATTGTGGTGGTCGGATATTTCGGCGGCATTACCACCCTGGTGGAAAGCGGCGCCATAGCCGTTATTTACGCTCTTATAGTTGAAGTATTCATTCACAAGGATCTTAAAATAAGAAATCTCCCCCAGGTGCTGCTAAAATGCATGCCGATCATGGGCGGTGTTCTGGCTATCCTGGCTATGGCTAAGGGCCTTTCCTACTTTGTCGTTGACGCCGAGATACCCATGCAGTTGACCGCCTGGGTGCAACACAATATTAGTTCCAAGTATGTTTTTCTCTTGCTGCTGAATATCGCCCTGCTGATCACCGGCTGTTTCATGGATATTTTTTCGGCTATCCTGGTGGTCGTCCCTTTAATCATCCCGGTGGCAAATCTCTATGGCATCCATCCGGTGCATTTGGGGATCATTTTCCTGGCCAACATGGAATTAGGCTACCTGACCCCGCCGCTCGGCCTGAACCTTTTCCTGGCTTCTTATCGCTTTAATGAACCGATGAACAAAATCGTCAAAGATGTCTTTCCTTTTCTTATCATCCAACTGGTTGCGGTCTTGCTGATCACTTATGTGCCGCTGCTGTCTATAGGATTGCTGACTTTTTTTAAATAAAATCAACGCATAAATACTGCCCTTGATAACAGGCAATAAATTTATCAGCTATTCAAACTCCAGTGAGTTTCCGATCAGAATGGAAATGATTTTGGTGTTGCTTGGGAAAATTTGTTTTAAAATATCAACCCCTTCGCTTTGAATGACAAAAAGTCCATCCACGTCATCAATTTTAACAAATGGGATCCTTTTTTCAGAAATTCCCACATTGACCCGGGGATAATTGATGCGCATATTTCCCAAGCTGCTGTTGATGCCGATGCCCTTCCCGGTTTTAAAAATTTCACTGATAATGGATATACCCCAAACCAGGCCTTTATTTTCATATACAAAAAACAAAGGCTCGTTACTTTGATCGAGGATCTTGTAAACATCATAATAAAAATCATTAACCAGTACTTTTCTTTTTAAAACAATGTAAGAAGAAAGCAACATGGTTTCCAACTGGGTGGTGGGCATCCCCAAGGATATTTTCCCTACACTCTTTCCGGAAATCAGCAGATCATTGGCAACAGATTTTCCGAAAATACTTAGCGTTCTGATTTGGACTTGGAAAGTTTTATTTCCAGGCTGAAGGGGTGGTTTGATAATTTCCAATCCCGCATTATGTAACTCCAGGGTAAAACGTTCCAGATCACACTCCCGGACAGATTCAAGCACACGATTTACCGTTTTGATGATCCCTTTTTTGGGTGTGGTTACGATAATTTCTTCTGAAAGCATATTTTGGTTTTCTGTTTTTTCTACAACAATAATTTTAAAACCCCGATAATCACCATTGCTTACTTTGGCTAAAATATTTTTCCGGTTGATCGATTTGCTGTCTGCGGATATTTTTAGTCGTATTTTCAAGGCATCAACTATGGCTGCCAATTCGGGGTCAATTGCCGCAGAAATAACCGGGCCGCTTGCTTTTACCACCAAGGGCGCCTGTCCGGCAAATTCATCGTCAGTCAAGAGCAGAAAGGGCTTATCTGCCTGACGGGCCAATTTGCTTTTGGGAAGACTGCCAACACCAGCACTGCCAATTTTGTCTGCCGCTGCAAGTTGTTCGCCCGCTAATGGCTTGAATATTTTACTTTGTTGCCGACCTTGGGTGATCAATAATATAAGTACTATAAAAAAAATCAGAATAATTGATAATGAAATCCAGATTATTGCAGACTGCGACAATTTCTTGAACCTTTCCAATGGTGTGTATTTGGCCTTGGGTTCTTCAGCCATGCTACGAACACTATCAAAATCAACGCCTTGACTATTTCCGAGATCTTGCTTATCATTCGCGGGCTTTGGGCGCATCAATTGCGTCTGGCCAGGATCGATAGCTGCTCCGGATGTTCGCTTTTTAGGATAGTTAGTTTCGAGAATACTGCTTGGCTCAATTGGATTTATTTCAGTCATGATCAACTCCAAAACTAAAAATAAACCACAGCTATTTTTTTGTCAACGGGGACGATGAACTATGTATCTCCAAAGAGGGCATATTTTCCCAGACGCCGGGAATATCCTGATCGCAAAATTGACATTTTCCAAATTGCAGAGCGACTATTTCGGTTTGATAGCCCAGGCGCTGAATTAATTTTTTTTTACAGCGCGGACAATGGGTATCGTGCCATGCCGCGACGGTTAAATTGCCGCCATAAAGGTATTTCAGCCCCATTGCGGCGCCCAGGCGCAGGAATTTATGAATTGAACCTTGGGCTGTGAGCGGAATATGCTGCAATTTATATTGCGGAAAAAATCGCGCTATATGCCAAGGCATACTATCATCAACTTGGAGTAAAAATGAAATTAAACGTTTGATTTCTTCGTCATTGTCATTTAATCCCGGGATCAGCAAAGTTGTGATTTCAAGCCAAATCCCCATGGTTTTCATAGCGGAGATTGTTTCTAAAACAGGTTGCAGACGGGCAGAACAATATTTATTATAAAAGTCATCGTTAAAAGCTTTTAAATCAATATTGGCCGCATCCAAAAATGGTCTCAATCGGGACAACGCCTGGCTGCTTATGTAACCATTGCTGACCATGACATTTTTTATTCCCGCCTGCTGTGCCAGCCGGGCGGTTTCCAGCATTAATTCAAAAAAGATGGTCGGTTCGGTGTAGGTATATGCAATCGAGTGGGCACGATTTTTTAAGGCATTTTTTATCAACTGTTCCGGCGAAATAGTTTCCCCCACGATTCCGCGTTCTTCATTAACCATGGATATTGAATAATTCTGGCAAAAGCGACATGAAAAATTGCAGCCCATGGCGGCGACAGAAAAAGTGCTCGAACCAGGCAGAAAATGATACAAAGGTTTTTTTTCGACCGGATCCATATGCATGGCGACCACACGATCAGAATTCAAAGAATAAAGTGTCCCGGCAATATTCTTTCTGACCCGGCAAATGCCAACGGCTCCATCATTTAAGTGGCATTGATGGGCGCAAAGCCGGCAAATTACCTGATTATGAATACCCTTTTCGAAAAGTTCAGCCTTGATCACTCTTTTCCCATTTTTATTTGAAAACCTGCACTAAAAAACAGTGCCCCCTTTTATCCGGGAGTTTACTCCAAGTGAACAAGATATTCTTCACAATTGAGGGCTGCTTGAACACCCATGCCCACTGAAATCGCTACTTGCCGGCGATTCCCCTTAATAACTTCTCCGGCCACAAACATTCCCTTGGCTTTGGTCGATAAAGAAATGTCGGTAATAACATAGCCATTATCGTCAAGATTAACATAATTTTTAATCAATTCAGTGTTGGGAATAGTGCCAATGGCCAAAAAAGCTCCGTCAAAAGCCACTATCTCTACAGCAGCTGTTTTTTTATTTCTTAATTCAATGCCTTCCAGTTTCTGCTCACCTTGAAAACTGAGAACTTCCCGATCCCAAAGTAATTTGATTTTATCGGTTTTTAAAACCCTGTCCTGTAGTATTTTTTCTGCCCGCAATTGGTCCCGGCGATGAATCACATAGACTGCAGAGGCAAATTTTGCCAAATGCAGGGCTTCAGCCAAGGCGGTATCACCGCCACCAAGGACGGCAACTTTGCGGTTACGAAAAAAAGGCGCATCACAAGTTGCGCAAACAGACACCCCGCGTCCCAATAATTCCCGTTCGCCTTTAATATTAAA
>JBAXOR010000031.1:0-8506 GCA_037133155.1 Chrysiogenales bacterium
CGCATGTTCTCGATCTGGACGGTGAGGAACTCGGATTCCTGGCGGCTCGATTCGTTCTTCAACTCCAGGTTGAACTCGATAAACTTGTCGAACAGCGTGTTCACCGAAATGGCGGCCAGCTTGGGATCGGTGGAAACGTAAGTGACGTCCAGCAGGCGGGTGTCCTTGACGTTGGATACGCCCAGGCTGCCCAGGAACATGGAAGCGGCCGAGTCGATGCGGGCGTCGGCATCGTCGCCCTGGTTGCCGCCTTGCAGGAGTTGCTGCAGGGCGCTCCTTTCGCGAACTGCGCCGGCCTCCTGACCTGGCAGGCGCTGTATTTCCTTGATGACCTTCCTGGCCAGCGAGCGACTGGTCAGCACCCGCTGCTGGGTGTTGAGGTATTCGTTGGTCCAGTCGTTATCGTAGCTATACTGGTTGAGCAGATTCATCTGGTTGCGCCCTTCCTTTTCGATGAGCAGGGTGCCCCGGGCCATGAACAACGGCGTCTGCAATTGCACACGGATCAGGGCGGCCAGCAGGACGAAACCGGCGAAATAGTAGACGATCAGGCGCCTTTTCTTGATCAGCTCCCAGATCTCGAGGAACTGGATGCCTTCTTCCAACAGCAGGTCCTGGTTATCAGTGGGAATGGCCATGTTTATCTAAATCCTCCTACAGGACGCTTTCAGGGACAAAAACCACATCGAAGGCCTGCAGGACGAAATCCTTGCGGCTGCCGCTGAGAATCTCCTTGACGTCGACGTTGATTTTTTTCTCCACCCCGTTTTCCGTGCGCGTGATCAGCACTTTGCCGCGGCGGGCGCGGTCGCTGAAGCCGCCGACCTGGGCGATGGCGCGCAGCAGGGTCACATCGTCAGAACCCTTTTTCATGCGCACGGCGCCTGGGCTTTTCACCTGGCCGAAGACATAGATGTCGAGGAACTGGCTGCCCGAGACGTTGATGATGTCTCCGGGAAAGATGGGAATATTGTATTTGGGATTGGCTTTCAGCAGGACATCGTCAAGCTTGATGACCAGCGATTGCCCGGGGACATTTTTGAACTGGCGAAAGATAACCACCGTGTCGCTGGCCTGTTCGCTCAGGCCGCCGGCCATGGGAATGACCTGCAGCAGGCTCTGGCGGCCGATGAGATCCTGCATGCCCGGGTTATTCACCGCGCCCATGACCGATATCTTCTTGCTCTGGAACTCCTTGATGAAGATGGTCACCTGGGCGTTCTTCAGGTAGCTTTTTTCCAGCATGGCCGCGATCTTCTTTTCCAGATCGGCGCGGTTCAGCCCCTCGGCCTTTACTTCGCCCAGAAGGGGCAGGGTGACCAGACCATTCTCCGAGACGCGCACCGTGATGTTCAGCTCTGGCACCTCGAAGACCGATATTTCTATAAGGTCCTTGGCGCCGATCTGGTATTCATAGGACTGGCCGCTGCCGGTCTTGGCCTGGGGACAGAGCAGCCCTGCGTAAAAAACCAAAGCAATGGATAAAAAGGTTTTTTTAAAATTCATAACTTATAAAACCTCCCCAAAAACTGCGGGTATAATCCAAATTCATGACATCGGAACTCAAGCGGTAAATATTATAAGCGAAGCCGAGAGATGTGTTGCCTAAAAAAGGGACGGCCAGGTAATAACGCTGAGTCCGCACGCGGTCGCTGCGCTGCAGGGCCAAATCAAGGAAAGAAAAGTATTTAAGGCGGCTGTCCTGGTAGGAATTCCCGACTTTCAGGAAACGGGTCAGGTATATCTCGGCGCCGCCGCCGAACGATTGGCTATCGTAAAAAAGATCGGTGGATCCATAAGAAAAATATGTCTGCAGTTCATAAAACAGGTTGAGGCGCAATCGCTCCATCAAGGTGATCTGGATTTCGCCGCGGCCGTTGGGGCGCTGCGTCTTTTGGAAGAGCGGGTTTGCGGGCTGTAAACTCATGATCCCGATCTGCAAGCTGCCCTGCAAAATGCCGATCTCGGGAAACTCGACGCCCAGGGCCATGGTTTGGGCGCTGGTGTCGCGCTCGGAGCTCGTAGCGAAGACATAGTCGCTTATTTCATAATTAGCGTAGACAAATGTACTGCTGAAGACGCGCTGGTTCAGCTTGAGGCCGTAGGTATTCTGGCGTTGGTTCAAACTTTCGGCCAGGTTGGAATTCTCCGTATAAGGATCTGCATCATAGGCCAGTTTTTTAAATCTGCTATAGACAGTTAAAAAAAGGTTGGATTTGCGGCCGATGTCCGTTTCAGCCGACCATTCGCTGTCAATATAATGGAAGGGGCGGCTGAATTCCAGATGGGGGCGCTGGCGCAGGTCGTTGCGGGCAAAGCCGGCTTTGAGGTTCAACGGACCGACAAAGGAATAAGCCGTGGCCCCGAAGCGGTTGCTCCAGGAACGCAGGGCCTTGTTATTCAGGTAAAACGAGTAGTAAGGCAGTTCCTCGGCCTGCAGGATGAGGCGGTTGGCTACTATGGCCGAGGCGCGCAGCCCCAGCCCGATGTCACCTGACCAGTCGGGGGTCTCCTTGACATCGTAAGTGTAAATGCTGCTGGTATAACCTACATTTTCCAGCAGCAGCAGCGGCGTAAAATAGAGAAAGCCGATCTTGAAGCTGGAATCGGAAATAACTTTATCCTTGACAACGTAAAAATCGTCAGAGCGTAAAAGTGATAGTGATAGTGGTAGTGTTAGCAGGAGAAATAAAATAGTGATTGGTGTACGGCGGACGGCAGCACAAATCATCAGCCAAGTTTGGCGGATCTGATTTGTCTGTCCCCGCAGGGGATTCGACGGTTGACGGTGAAGAAAGAAGGGGAATAAAAGAAAACTAAAAAAGCTCTTCCAACCGGAAATAATTTGATTTATTTTTTTCATAAACTCATTACGGAATATTTTATTTTACCCTATTCTTCACTCAGGAGCAAGCATTTCATCCTGAATTTTTTAAAGGAAAAAATACGAACGAATTAATTTCAGAAAATTACTTGAAATTTATTTTTCTTCAACCGTAAACCGTACGCCGTCAACCGTACGCCAAGCCTTCTTCCGTTCTTATATTCCCGTCGGGCTGACCGCTGTTTCGGTGACTTTGACGACGCCGTAGATGATCCCGGCTGTTGCACCGGCGACTAAAGCCCAACCCACCGGCAGGATGAAGAAGCACTTGACCGACTTGCAGCGCACCAGATAGCCGGGTTTTTCCTCGGCCTTGGGTAGGGTGAAGCAGGCCATCTGCTTTTTGGGCTTGATCTGGATCAGGGCGTCGACGTTGTAGTCCTTGCCCTTGTACTGGATGCCTACAGCATAAGTGCCGGGCAGGATCTCCAGGATCTTGTAGGCGCCGCTTTTCTTGGCCATTTCCGACTTGAAGATTCTTTGCGACACAGTTTCGCGGATGAGCACGACGGCGTCGGGCAAGGGTTTTTTGCCGTCATCGTTATATACAAAGCCGTGCAAGATGCCCAGATTGTCTTCGGCCGGGATAACCAGCGGCAGTGTGGCCATTAAAAAAGACACTAACACCGTCAAACTAATACTTTTTTTCAAGGTATTATTCATATATTTACCTCCTCTATAATATTCCATCCATATTATAACTGATATTTTTCAAATTGCAATGGGGAAATATTATTTTTATTTTTTTTTGTTTTTTTTCTGCTGGGTCGCCTTGATTTCGGCGATGAGGACCATCAATTGATGCACATATTCGGGGTTCTTGATCTTTTGGGCGAATTTTTCGCCCTTGGCGGCGTTACCGTGCTTCAGGTAAGAATAGGCCAAATAAAAAGAGGCGCCTTCACGGAATTCCTCGCCCAGGCGTTCGGCGATTTTTTCCAGGAACTTGATGCATTTTTTGTAATCCTGTTGCTGAAAGGCCAGGAACCCTTGCAGGAACGGCAGCTTGAGGTCGGCGCCGGCGATTTTTTGCAGGCGTTTCAGATTGGCTTCGGCCGGCGGGAATTTGTTTTGGCTGATCAAGTCCCAGGTTTGGTAAAAGAGGTTGAAAAACTCCAGGGAAAAATCTTTGGCGCCGGGTTGATCCAAATACTGCTGGGCCCGGAGCATGACGTAAAGGTCGCGCTCGATTTCCTTGGGCCGCGGCAGGGTATTGATATCCGTTATACCCGTAGCGGTTTTCATCTTGTCCAGCAGCAACTTGCTCTCGCCCAGCTCCCCTTTCTGGTAATTGGCCAGGGCATAGTAAAAATAGAGCTCGGGCACAATTTCTTTTTCATCCAGCAACCCGAATTCGGCGATCTTGAAGTTTTCCAGGGCTTCGTCGTATTTGCCGGCCAGATAAAGTGCCTTGCCTTCGTTCAAAAGATTGGTATAGAAAGGATCGGCGGCGAAAACGATCGAGTTAAGAACTAATAGCAGGGTAAAAACAAATATAAGTTTTTTATTCATTTTTAGCGCTTCCTCCATAGACGATTCATTTTATATTAAATTTCGAACCAGGTAAAGCCCTAGAACTGAGGTTATGGGTTTTAGGTAAGAATTAAGAGGTTATGGGTCATAAGTTATGGGTTATAGGTTAAGAAAGAAATTGGCAAGTTTTTCCTACCTATCACCCATCACCCATCACCCATTATCTATCACCTATTACTTTTTTTCGTTTTCTTCAACCTCGATCCATTTGCGTGCTATTGTACCACCTTCCCCAACCTGTCCAGAAAGAACTCCCGGCCCCAAACTTTCAGTGAGGCTAAAGCTTCGGGTTTGAGAAACCGCGACATCTCCGCCGCAATTTCCGGCCAGGCAACGGTAAGGATTTTTTTTTCCATTTCTTTGTGATACCAATCCTTGTCCACCGGCACTTTCTGTCCGGCCCAGGGGCCTGTCTGCTCCAATGCATTAGCCAGGAAAGTGAAATTGATCTTGACCTTTCTACTGACATACCAGATGAAATCATACCAATCCCTGCCTTTGCCGTATTCCCGACACAGCAGGGCATGGCTTTTCCCGGCGAACAAGCTGGGCAGGTCCTGGGCGGTCACGGCAAAGGCGAAAGGAAAATCCAGGAACTTATTTTCAAAATCACTCCCTGCCGGAGGATTGGCGTCTACTTCGAATTTGATCTTGATTTTGCTGCGCATTGCGTCCCCTTTGGCATATTGCAGGGTCAACAATTTCCCCAGGGAATCGTCCTTGAGAAAACATTTTTTCACTGCCTGACCGGTTTTTGACCGGTCCACGATCTCCACGTGATAGCCGTAGGCATTCAATTCGATGGCCAAAGGCTGCAAATAGGGTTCCAGTTTAAAATCCATGTCCGGCTTTTTCAGAATGAAATCCAGATCTTCGGAAAAACGATCAAGACTGTAAAAAACCCTCAGGCACGTCCCGCCCTGGAAGGCGGCTTTTTTGAAAAAATCGGTCCGCGCCAAGGCCGCCAAAGCGACTTCCTGGGTAATCTCCCTGAGGGCGTTCGCCTCTTCCTGCCGCGAGCGGCAGCCATAAGAATCCAAACGCTCCTGAATAATCTTGATGCTCATCAGCTTAAATCCCTTTTAATCCCTTTGATGAAATTTTGTACGCGCAAATTTTTATAGATATTCTGCAATTGGTCCAGGAGATCACGATCGATATTTTCAAGGCTCTCTTTTTCGACGCGCAGGCTTTTCATGACCGGCTCGATGCCGCACCAATCCTTTTTATTTACATAAACATAATCAATAAGGGCTTTGCATGGACTGGCCAGCAAAAAACTGCCTTGGGGAGATGCAATTCGTTCCACGCCAAGAAACAGCATGGGAAATGGAATGCGTTTGAAAATGAAAATACCGATCGGGGTCGATAATTGTTTCGCGTACCTGGCGCTGGCGCAGGTGACCGCATAAACGGCTTCCGGGATCCAGCCATGATAATTCAGCGCGGATTCAAAACTGACATAGGAAGGGCCATGGATCAACTGGGATAACGCAAACAGGTCGATGCCTTGGCGCTGATATTTTTTTGCCAAGGCGTAAAGCCCTCTTTTAATATGCATGATCTCGCCCTTGGCGATCGCTCTCTTGACGATGCCATGGCGGCTGTCAGCCGTTCCGGGGAGCAGATTCAGCACCATATTAGCGGTGAAGATATCGTCGGGGACATTTTGTATAATTTTTTCTACTAATTTCTCCATCTTATTTATCCCTTACTGTCATTTTTTGACAGTATCGAGTAAATTAAAGCATTTTTCATTGTTTTTTGCAAATGGCCGACATCCTCAAACTCACCACACAGGGTAGACAAACCAAATCCGTACCAACACTATGTTTTTGACCATATCAGTAAGCCGTCAAAAACATCTAGTGATGGTATAGTCACACTGGATGGTTTCAGCCACAGAACTTGCTGAAACCATAGTGTGACTATCAGGATCGGTGGATGATTGATACTGCGAACCGCCCTTACAATAGAAGGAAAAAGAAGGGCGCATGACATGCGCCCCTACACTGCCATTTCTCTTCTTTTCTCTTTTTTTTAACTTAAAACTCAAAACTCTTAACACTATCCCAATATTCCCGGAAGGTTAGTATTCGCTCTTTCTGTGCAGAGGAGAAAAGAAAGGGCTCGACATCGTTTGCTAAAAAATTCAAATCGAGTTTATGCAGCCTTTCACTGAAAAGCCTCAGGAATGCCGTTTGATCAACATCCATGCACTTTGAAATGTAGGTAAAATCAGGTTTCGCCAATCCCATTAAAAAGGACACGTCAAATAGGTCTCTCCCTTTTTCCCTTTTCCGTTCAATGACCGTCATCATTTTTTGTGATAGAAGAATCGTGGCCGGCGCCGTATAGATCTGCCGATAAACGGCAAATTTATTCAGGATGAACCGCTGCGGCTCATAGAGCTTTTCCTTGGCCTCTGTGTCGATCCGGATCAGGATTTTCTGGTTCTTGTCTGTGCTGATTCCCGATTTATAAAGGATGTCCGGGAAGCGGATATAACAATGATAAGCGCCGCGTTCAACAACCCGGTATTCAACCAGGAAGCCTTTGTATTCCATATCCCGGCAGGCGGTCTTCAACAGAGTCTCAAATTCCCCGAAAGACAGGCCGAAATTGTCGAAGTCCAGGTCTTCCGAAAAACGATAGCTCTGATGGAGGACCCGAATGGCAGTCCCGCCGATAAAGCTCAGCGCTGCCGCTGCCTGGTTTTTGAATAAGGAGTCCAGCAATTCGTGCTGGAGATATTCTACCAGCACCCCTTGCGGATTATGCACGCGCAACGGCAAAGGAAAGTAACCGTGGATTTGCTCTAATGTAAGCATCGCAACGCCCATGCCCTCATTTTCTTTACACCAAAAGCCGACAGATATTTAAGAAATTTATCGGCATCCAATCTTTCCTTGAGCATATCGGCATTCAATCTCAGGTTTTCGAAATCGGCGTCGCTGCTGATCCTGGAAAGATTCAAATAAATATAATCCAGCAGGGCCTTTTCCGGCTCAGCCAGCAAGTAATGTCCCTGGTCGGTTTTTATTTCTGTGTAACCCCAGAAAAGTTCTGCTTTGAGGTGCCGGTAAATGAATGTTCCGAAGTCGTTGGTAAAAGTTCTGTTGATCCGGGCGGTTACGCTGACATGGGAATAGACTATTTCGGGAATAAAACCATACCAGGCCATGGCGCTCTCCAGGCTCAGGTAACTGGGTTGGTAAAGCAACGTGGCGATCTCTTCGCTTTTTATTCTTTCCCTGTCCTTCACAAAAGCATAGATGCCGTTTCTTAATTTCAGCAAATAGCCTTTTTTTACCCAAAGATGAAGCTGATAGCCAAAAATCTTCTGCCCCTGGGACAAAAGATCGTTTCGCGAAAAATAAGCCCCGTTGATGATCTTTAATAAATCGTTGTATTTCACTTTCTTATTATAATTAATAATAATATGAAATGTCTAGCGACTGTCTTAATCAAATCCGTACCTAAAAACAATCCCAAACCAATTTATCCCCACGCCTTCGGCACCCCCTTGGTTAAGGGGGGTTGGGGGGATCACTTTTTTGCAAATTCCTTTAATCAGTAGTTACTATTTATACGGGAGGGTTTAACCCTAATGGGGGCAAGCCCCCTCACCTATATCTTTGCCAAAAAGACTTGCCATAAACCCTTCCCAGGCGCAACAAATAGCGCGGCCAATCGGATAAGCGATCGATCAATGGCAACAGCAGCCGGATTTTGATTTGGGTCAAGCGCTGCTCCGGGAAGCGGTAAATGGGAAAAGTCCCGGGCCGCAAATATCTGTCCAGCCAGCGCCGGCGCAGCCAACCCGGGCGCAGCCTGGCAAAAACCAGCTCGGGAATTAAGCCGTTTTGCTGTTCTTTGGCAGCCAGCAGCGCGTAATAAACGATGGTAGGCAGCCGGAACTGCAAACAACGCTCGACAAAGACATCCCAGTCCTGGGGATAACGCTCATCCGTGTTTCCCTCGTAACGCTTGCGCATCGCCAGAAAGCTTTTCCGGTCCTTGACCGCAAAATCAATATAATGATCCATGCAAATACTGGTGTATTTGCCGTCCACTTTAAGCCCCTGT
>JBAXOR010000032.1:0-8423 GCA_037133155.1 Chrysiogenales bacterium
CGCTTTTTTCGCTTTGCTGGGTTCGTTTCTTGGCTCCTATACCGTACTGTTGATTGACCCCAATTTTCTGCGCTATCTGCTGGTCATCCTTATCCCGGTCATTGCCGCCTTCACTATGCTCAACCGTTCCTTGGGTCAGCAGAACAATTCGCAACAGCAGACGCAACAGCGAAAGTATTTCCTGGCTGCCATAGCCGCAACACTGATCGGTTTTTACGATGGTTTTTTCGGACCCGGCACCGGCACTTTTTTAATTTTGTTTTATACCCTGGCCCTGAAATATGATTTTGTCACTGCCAACGCCAACACCAAAGTGGTTAACCTGGCTTCCAATATCGCGGCGGTAATAACCTTCATCATCAATGGCAAAATCATCTATGCCATCGGCATTCCGGCTGCGGCTGCCGGCATTGCCGGCAATCTCCTCGGCGCCAAACTGGTCATCAAACGGGGCAGCAGCATCATCCGACCGATCTTCATCCTGGCCCTGGTTCTTTTGTTAATCAAAATCACTTATGATTTGCTGACCGGGCATTGAAGGTTTGCCAAAATAACAACTTTATTGCTTTTGTCAAAAATTTTCTTATTGTTTTTGCAGCAGATTTTTCAATGTTTTCAAATCATCCAGATTTTTTAAGAGTAATCTGTGTTTGGCAGGATAAGCTTCAAATAGTTTGCACTGCTTCTCATTAAGATCTTCACCATATTTGACTTCCACGAGAATGTTTTTATCAAAATAAAAATCAATTTCCAAACTGTTTTTATAGATATACCTAGGATTGAACTGCTTGATCATCAGAAATATATAATTCTCAAAAAGTTTTCCTATGTTTATCTGTTTACTGAACAACGAACGAATGCCTAAATCGGCAATGTATATTTTCTTTGGAGCCAACAGGCGTTCTGCGGTTTTGCCGTCACGCTGGACGAGATGGATAAGATAGGTTTCTTCAAAGAGATTGATAAAACGGCTGGACGTGTCCGGAGAAACTTTAAGAATATTGGCGATCCGGCTCAAACTGACCGTGCTGCCAGCGCTTTCCATCAGCAACAAAAAACAATCCCGAATTTGCTTTCTGTTCTTGATGCCGTGAAAAGCAATAATGTCCTTGCTGATAATATCGTCCACAAGGTTTTTCATATATTCACGTTCGCCGGATAAAACATATTCCGGTATTCCGCCAGTGTGAAGATATTCTTCAAAATAAGAGCCTTCAACGGATTGATCTCTTTTGGGGATGGAAATATTTCGGAAACTTAAAAATTCATAAAAATCCAGCGGCAACACTTCAATAACCCTTTCCCGGCCGGTCAGTGCAGCTTTACAATCGCGCAGGACCGAACTGCTGGATGAAGAAGCATAAATTTTTACATTTTCCCGGTCATAGATATTTTTTAACTGAATCTGAAAGTCGTTTTTCGAGGCGACTTCATCGAGAAACAAATAAATTTTTTGATCCACACTTAGTCGCTGAATTTTCCGGTATTCATCAATAATCTCAATAATGGAACGATCCGCTAATAAATAATCATCCAGGCTGGTATAAAAAATATGAGCGGGGTCAATACCATTTTGGAGCATCTGCCGGATCATGAGCTTCATTAAGGTAGTCTTGCCGATACGTCTTAAACCAGTAAGAATTACAATTGAGCGGTCGGACAAAGATTTTTCTATTTTTTTACTAATTTCAGGCCGCTCAATGATGTTCGGAAGGTTAAATTGACCATCCCACCAGGGGTTATATTGGTAATAAATACTCAAATTCATTTTCCCTCCATCAGTATTATACTATAGTATCGTATATTTTTTAATAAATATTTACGATTCCATCGTGTATTTTGTTTGTCATGGGAAAACCAAGGAAAGCAGCTCCAGCATCCGACCGATCTTCATCCTGGCGCTGATTTTACTATTAATTAAAATTATTTATGACCTGCTTATCCGAAGCTGAATTCGCGGTCACTCATTTCGGGCGACGGACACGAACGGGATCAGGCGGTTGGGGGAGGAGCTTGACCTCGCCGGTCTTGAGCGCCTCCAAAGCTACTTCGATTGCCTTTTCCAACTGCGGATCACCTCCGGCGGTGGCAAGTTTTACCAGCATCTCAACCTCTATATCCGGCGCAATGCCTTGGTTCTCCACGTCCCATTCCCCCTTGATGTTGTAAAAACCGCCCCTGGGCGCCGTAATGCGGCCGCCATCGACGAGCGAAGGAACATCCCAGATGCCCACGAGTCCTCCCCATGTGCGCGTCCCCACCAGGGGGCCGATGCCCCGCAACTTGAACATGTAAGGCATCATGTCGCCGCCCGATCCGGCTGCATCATTGATGATCATCACCTTGGGACCGAAGATCGCGGCGTTGGGCGCTGTCCAGGGCTGCTTGTCGGCAAGCGGATTGTTGAAGTAGCCGAGAAGCGGCCTGGCAAGCAGATCGATGATGTAATCGGCGATGGACCCGCCTTGATTGAATCGTTCATCGATAATGGCGCCCTTTTTGTCTTTTTGGGCAAAAAAGTAGCGGTTGAAATTGATAAAAGCGCCGTCGGCCGTATCCGGAAGCCAAACGTAGGCCAGCTTGCCGCCGGACAACTCGTTGACACGACGGCGGTTGTTCTCGATCCATCCGCAGCGGCGCAGGGATTCTTCGCTGCGGATGGGAACAACCGTGATTTCCCGTGCCCCTTCCATGCTCGGCTTGCCATTGATCTTGATTCGGGTCTGCACTCCGGCGGTGCGGTCAAACAGGCTGTAGGGATTCATGGTGGAATTCAGTTCGCGGCCATTGACGGCCATCAAGTAGTCTCCCTCCTTGACATCGATCCCCGGCCCTGACAACGGCGCTGACAAATCCGGATTCCAGCTTTCGCCGCTAAAAATTTTGGTGATTTTGTAGCGCCCGCAATCGCCGGCGAGATCAGCGCCCAGAAGGCCCACGGTCACCTTTTCCACTTCGGGCATGTCGCCGCCCCCGACAAAGGAATGCCCGATGGAAGTCTCGCCGCCCAGGATATCAAGAATATAGTTGAGATCGGCTCGGTGCTTGACATTCTCGACCCATGGCGAGTAGGTCTTGTAAAGCCAATCCAAATCAACGCCGTGGACATTGCGAACGTAGAAATAGTCGCGCTGAAAGCGCCACGCCTCCCTGAAAATCTGCCGCCCTTCGGCGGCGGGATCGACAAAAACGCGCAGCTCATCGGTGGCCATCTTGCCGTCGCCGGGCTTGGGCGACCCTGCGGCATCGACAATTCCCCAACTCTTGCCCGCCATACCGTAGAGTATTTTCTTGCCATCGGCCGAAATGACAAAGTGGGATATCCCGCTCAGAATATCTTTTGACTTGCGTTCCTTCGTGATCCAACGGTGCAATATCAGGCCCTCTTCGTTGATCACCGCTTCACTGAGAAAGAGAGTTCCTTCCTCGCCGCTTGCAAGGTTCTGGTAATCCCGCGCCTTGATAGGAAAGGCGATGATTCGCTTCTGCAGGCCGTCGAAGTCGATTTTGACCGGCAGAACGGCTTTGTCCTTATCATCGGTTTTGCCTTTACCCGACTCTTTCTCGTCAGACTTGCCTTTGTCTTTCTTTTCATCCTTCTTCGCGGTTTCTTCATCACTCTCCAAAGCGAGGGGGGTTGGTGTGTCTTTGCCCAGCACTATGGCGTAGAGGCTGCGAGTGACCGGACGGTTGTAAGAAGAAAGGTCGAGCCAGCCCACATTCAGCCCATAGTCGGTAGAAGCCAAAAAATACAGGTATTTTCCGGAAGCGTCCCAGGCCGGCAGGCGCGAGTCGGACAGGCCATCGGTCAACTGCGTTGTTGTTCCCTTGGCCAGCGAATACACGAATATCGTGCCGTATTCATTGCGCAGTCGTTTGGCATAAGCAAGCCACTTGGAATCGGGGGACCAGCAGGGATAGATGATGCGGTCAGGATGGGCAAAACCCTCGGTATCTAGTTTTTTAATCTTGCCGGTTGCGATGGTGACCAAGCACAGATCGCGGTTGGCGTCGGTAAAGGCAATCGAGAGTGAATCCGGCGACCACACGGGGGAGTAATAAAAAGTTGGTTGGGGAAGTGCAATGACTTTTCGGTTTTCTCCCAGCGGAGCGGCGATCACCAGCTCATATTCCCCGAGGCGTCGGAAAACCACGCGATCTTCTCACCGTTCGGGGACCAGGCCGGACTGCGGTCGGCAGAGCCGGGATTGCGGCTGAGATTGCGCGCATCTCCTTTTTCCGCGGGAATGCTGAGGATCTCTCCCCTGGCGGCGAACGCGGCCCTTTTCCCCGAAAAAGACAATGCCGGCTCAATGAGTTTTTCGCCAACCTTGGCCCAATGGGAGCGAGCCCAGGGGAAATCTCCCTGGGCGGAAATGGTGAGTTTTTTCAGTTCGCCGCTCGCCATGTCCAGTGTATGTAGATAACCACCCTGCTCAATGACCAAAGTGTCTTTGTGCCCTGCGATTTGCTTGGCGTCGAAATCGCGGAAACGGGTGAGCTGGCGCAGTTGCTTGGCATCGAGGTCATAAGCCCATACATTCATGGCATAGTCGCGATCGGACAAGAAACAGATCGAATGGTCAAGCCAAATGGGAGAGTTGTCGTTGGCGCCGTCCCAAGGGAGTTTTTCTTCCTGCAAAGAAGCCAGATCAACGATCCGGATGGGATTGTTCTGCCCACCGCGATAGTTGCGGAATTCGCTCTCCCAGGGCTCGATCATTTGATATGCCAATCTGGTCCCGTCGGTGGAATACGAGCCTTTGAAGGCCCGCGGTATGGGCAAGGGCTGAGGCATTCCGCCGGTCAGTGCCACGGTCCAAAATTTTGGATAGGAGATTGGCGCGCTGCTGCGACCCGAAGCAAACAGCACCCGTAAACCATCCGGAGTCCAACCTCGCGCGCTATCCTCGCCCGGGTGCCAGGTGAGCCGGCGGGGTTCCCCCCCTGCGGCCGAAACGATATATACATCTATATTTCCGTCATATTCAGCGGAAAATGCCACCAGGTTTCCGTCGGGTGAAAAGTGTGGGTCGCTCTCAAGGCCGGGGAAACTTGTCAATCGTTGAGCTTCCCCTCCGGTACGCGGGACCACCCAGAGATCGCCGCCATAGGTAAAAACGATTTGAGTGCCTGAAATATCGGGATTGCGCAGCAACCTGCTTTCCTGAACGGCAAACATTTGCATAACAAGGAAAAAATTGGCAATTCCCAGCCAAACAAGAAATTTTTTCATCTGGTCCTCCCTAGGCGCTGTATTATAAGAAAATACATTAAAGTTAATGACAGTTTGATCTCTTCATCTTAAAAACAAACCATGGAAAAGTCAAATTCAAGATTCGATCTCCTACGTGTGTTTCACTCTCTTACTAATCCATAGCAGGTAAGCGTTGGCGCACAACCGGCCGCTGACAGCGGCCAGCGCCGCGGCCAGCACTCCGACCATGTGAAACCGGGATATGGCCAGCAGCAAAACTCCGGCGATCACCGTCACTTCAATCATCGTGGCCATGGTCACCGGCCGGGTATTTTTGTCCTTGACCAGCAATGAACGCTGCAAAGCCAGCAGCACTTCCAGGGCCGGCAAAATACTCATAATACGAATGGGCCAAAGGGCCAGCCTGGTCAATTCCAGGGTTAATCCCGAAACATGGTGAAACCACAAAAAAGCGGCCGGTGTAAACGAAATAAGCCCCAGCACAAAAGAAGCCGCAATCCCCAGCAGCATAGCAAAAGAACGCAGCTTGCGGTAACTGTTTTCGCCATGGCCAAGCAAAGTGATGGCCGCTTCCTGAAAGGAGAGTCCGGCACTGCGAAAAATAAAAGTCAGAGCGTTCAAAACCGGCAGCACGGCCAGCGATTCAATGGGCAAACGGCTTTGACCCATGAAAAAAGATATCAGCGGGTAAATGGCCAAGGCCAGTACCGATGTCATGGCCAGGGGAAAATAAAATCCGGCAATGAAGCGATATCTGAGAGCAATCTTCCCGGACTCGCTCTCCGCATCCTCGTTCAATAATTTATTAACCACGCCTTTGGCCATGAAACGGCTGGCCACAGCTTCCATGACCACGCCGGCCGAAAGGGCCGCCGCGCCGACACAGGCCCCGGGCAGCGTTGAAAAAAGAAAAAACAACAAGGCTGTCGCCGCCATTGAACTCAAACGCACCAAAGTGCCGTAAGCCACCCGCCTCGGCATACCGTTGCCGATCAGGACGCCCTGATAAAAACGTCGATAACCGATGGCGGCTGGCCAAGGGATCAATAGGATAGAGGCCAGGTGCGTCAGCCGGGCCACGGGCCAGGGCAGCCCTATCAAACTGCGGGTCAGCCAGAAAAATACAGGCGGAATTAAGACCAGCAGCATGACTAGGGTAATCAGAATATTCAAACTGTTGCTGAAACGCCGTAGCTTCAGAAAACTTCTCCGGCCCTTGACCAAAACGTTCGAGGCGCTGAGCATCATGATGATCGGCGATTCGAAGATCATGCCCAAAGAAAACGCGACTCCATAAGCGGCCAGATTGAATTTGGCATCTGTCAAACGGGCGATAAGCGCGGCAATAAACGGTCCCTCCATGCTCATCATCAGCCAGGTAGAGTACAGTGGCAGCCAGAAAGCAGTAATTTTTTTCCAGGTCAGTTCCGGTTTTTCGGGATGCATCCAGCAAGGATAACATGACTTTTCCCGGTCGACAAGGATAAACCCAGCGCCATTTCCGGCCAGAAACATGCAATTGACATAACTATACGCCTGGTTTACAATTTTAATACCCATGAAAAAAATTACCGGCGCGTTTTCCCGCCTCCTCCTGGCCTGCATATCTTTGCCGTTGCTCAGCCGCTTGTGGGGGAAAATAATGCGCCTGCACCGCCCCCGCTTCCTGGCCCGGCGGATGATTAAAAGCTTTAAAAATCATTATCAGATCAGCATGGATGAATTCGCGGGATCGCCTCTGGACTATCCTTCTCTGGCTGATTTTTTCGTCCGTCCCATTGACCCGCAAAAAAGAGCTTTGCCAATGGATGAAAAATTCGTCCTTTCTCCGGCCGATGGCAGATTGAGCGAACTGGAACTGATCACCAGCGATTGCGCCACCCAGGTCAAGGGTAAAACCTACCTGCTCAGCCGTTTCCTGGCCGCTGAGATCGATTTTTCCCGGGGCTGGTACGTGGCTACCATTTACCTGTCGCCGCGCAACTATCACCGCTTCCACTACCCGGTTTCGGGACGCGTCAGCGGTTGTTTTCACGGCGGCAGCCGTTTGTTCCCAGTCAATGCTTTCTCATGTGAACGGGTCAAACAGCTTTATGTAAAAAACGAAAGGCTGGTAACGCGCATGGATTTTCAGGGCGGTTCAATATACGTAGTGGCAGTGGGCGCCACATTTGTGGGCAGCATCGCCATGACTTATTTGCCCGACAGCCTGCCCGCGAAAAACGAATGGCGCGAACTCGATATTCCGATGACGCAGATGACCGAATTGGGGCGCTTCAACATGGGATCGACCATCATCATGGCCTTGCCGGCCGCTTTGGTTGACAAAGTCGTTGCCGAGAAAGGAAAGTCGGTCCGCGTCGGCGAGCCCTTATTCAAAACTAAAAACCAAGCAGATCAGCGATAACCGGCTTTGTTCAGGTCGGCCAGGGATGAGAAAGGGTGGGCGGGGTGCAGGTAGCCGGCCAGGAACTTGTAAATTTTCAGGCGGATCTGTTTGGCCAATTTGGTATCGATGCGGTCGAAGCTGTGGCCGCCGGGAAGTTCCTTGAATATTTCATATTCGAATTTTTTCCCCTCGGCCTTCAGCGCCTGGATCAAGTGCTCGACCTCGATGGAGTAGACATCGTCATCGTTGGTGTTGGTGTGAATCAGCAGCGGCGTCTGCAGTTTCTTGACATGCCAGACCGGCGAGCGGCGCTGGTATTCCTTGACGTTTTCATTGACCGTCTGGCCGATATGGAACGGAGCTGAAAATTCCTCGGGATAATCGGGACTTTGATAACCCATACGCATGATCAAATCGCTGACCGGCACACCGGCAAAAGCCACCTGGTAATCGTCAGGATGTTCGAAAATGTTCATCAGGGCAATCAGGCCGCCATGGCTCCAGCCGATCAGGCCGACGCGCGCGCCATCGATGAATTCGTAATTTTCGATCATGTAGGCGCGGCTGGCATGGCAGTCGTCAACCTCCAGCCCGCCGTAATCGACCTTTTCATAGAAAGACTGTCCGTATCCGGTCGAGCCGCGGTATTCGGGGGCGATCACCACATAACCCTGGGCCATTAATTCACGGATGATATGGGTGTGATAGGTGGTAAAATTGGCGTGGGAGCCGCCGTGGGGCAGCACCAGCAACGGGTTTTTGCGGTCACGGTCAATGTTTTTGGGAATAAAAATGTATGACCAGAATTTGACCGGG
>JBAXOR010000033.1:0-8415 GCA_037133155.1 Chrysiogenales bacterium
GAACTTCAGGCTGTGGAAGGCGAATTCCAGGATTTTCTCTTGAATGTCCCCAACCTGTTTCATGATTCGGTCCCGGTCGGCAGCGATGCCAGTGCCAACGAGGTAGTACGCTCCTGGGGAGAAAAACCCGTTTTTCCCTTTGCCGTTCGCCCGCACTGGGAATTGGGAGAAAATGCCAATCAGCTCGATTTCCAGCGCGCCGCCAAAATCGCCGGCTCACGCTTTGCCCTGTATTTCGATGGCCTGGCCAAGCTGGAGCGGGTGCTGATCCAGTTCATGCTCGACGTGCACAGTTGCGAGAACGGTTATCGCGAAGTGCTGCCTCCATTTCTGGTCAATGATCTCAGCCTGATCGGCACCGGCAACCTGCCCAAGTTCAAGGAAGATCTGTTTAAAATCGAGGGCTACAACCTGTACCTGATTCCCACCGCCGAAGTGCCGCTAACCAACATCCATCGTGACGAAACCCTGGATGAGAGCCAGCTGCCGCTCAAGTATGTCGCTTATACCCCTTGCTTCCGCAGTGAAGCCGGTTCGCACGGCAAGGACATCCGCGGTCTGATCCGTCAGCACCAGTTCCAAAAGGTTGAACTGCTCAAGTTCACAACTGCCGATCAGTCATACAATGAGCTGGAAAAGCTGACGGCCGACGCCGAGTCCATCCTGCAAAAGCTGGAACTGCACTATCGGACAATGGTCTTGTGCAGCGGCGATCTTTCATTTTCTTCGGCCAAAACCTATGACATCGAAGTCTGGATGCCGGCCCGCGCCGGTTATTTGGAAATATCATCCTGTTCGAATTTCGAAAACTTCCAGGCCCGGCGGGCGCGGATCAAAACCAAGGGCAAGGACGGCAAAAAGGATTTCGTCCATACCCTGAACGGATCTGGTTTGGCCATCGGCCGCACCGTGGCCGCTATCATGGAAAACTACCAGACAGCTGACGGTAAAATCCGCATCCCCGACATCCTGCGTCATTATTTCCCTGGTCGCGACACATTCTGATGCCCTACTATCGTTGCACCTTTGTCGATGAGCAGGGCCATTATTCCGATCGCGAGCATTACGCCGAAAATAAAACGGAACTCAGAGCTTCGCTGGCGGGGATCGATGAAAAACTTATCGCCATCCGCAACCTGTGGTTCAAGGATTTTTCCCTGCAAAAACTGTTTAAAAGAAAAATCGGTTACACCGAATTCCTCCTTTTCAACCAGGAACTGATCGCCCTGCTGAAAGCCGGAATTCCCATGATCCGGGCTCTGGAAATCATCATCCAAAACACCAGGGTTAGCAACTTGCGCGAAATCATCAGTAAAGCGGCAGGCAACATCCGCAATGGCATGCAGATTTCCGAGGCCTTTTCCTCAGCCCAAATTCCATTTAATAAGATATACAAGGCTTCGCTGTTAGCCGGCGAAAAAAGCGGCCACCTGGAACAAATCCTGGAAAAATTCAATATTTATTTGAACAAGCTCACCAACCTGCGCCGGAAAATTGTGGGCAGCCTGACCTACCCGGTCATTTTGCTCCTTTTCATGATCGCCATGGTACTGGTGATTTCGATTTTCGTCATCCCCAAATTCGCGACTTTTTTTGCAGACCTGGAAGCGCAGTTACCGCCCTTGACTCTGCTTTTTATCGCCTTCACCCAATACTTAAGGGAAAATATCGTCCTTTTCATCGCGTTGGGCATCTCGGCTTTTGTGTTTGTCAAAGTGCTTGAGCGCTACAATCCGCGTGTAATCATTATTGATCAGCTAAAGATTAAAATACCTTTCATCGGCCGGGTTATGCATGAAAATGCCATCGCCGTCTTCGCCCGCACCTTGGCCATTCTGATCTCGGGCGGCATTCCGGTTCCCGATGCAACCGAGATCGCGGTCGAGACTTTTGCCAACAAATATTACTACAGCAAAATCCGCGCGGTTCCGGAAAAGATCCGTCAAGGCAACCTCCTTTCCGGAGTATTGGAGGAAATTGCCATTATCCCGCGCATCCTGGTGGAAATGATCCGCGTCGGCGAAACCTCAGGCAACCTGATGGCCGTGCTGGACGAAAGCGCCGATTACTACGAACGATCCATAGACAGCAAGATCAATGCATTGATTTCATTGATCGAACCTGTTATAATCATCGCCTTGGGTATGGTGGTGGCCTTGATGCTTGTTTCCGTATACCTGCCTATTTTCAGTATCATCAGGGTAGTTCAATGAAAAAAAATATCAATATTTCCGAAGTTAAAATCAATTACCAATTGCTTTCCAGGTTTCCGGCCGATTTTT
The DNA here is from genome assembly GCA_037133155.1 of Chrysiogenales bacterium. Classification (GTDB taxonomy): domain Bacteria; phylum Acidobacteriota; class Aminicenantia; order UBA2199; family UBA2199; genus UBA2199. Next base: position 2,283 of record JBAXOR010000033.1, read on the forward strand.
TAATTAAAAACCTGTTTTTCCCGTTGGAAGAAAAAGACGGCACCATCGCCATCGCCATGCCCGACCCCGAGAATCTCGGCAAAATCGGCATGATCGAGAATTTCACCCAGAAAAAAGTCCTGCCTTATTTCGCCAACAAGGGAGATCTGGAAAAATTTCTTAAAAAAAGCGACACCTACACCAAAGTTTTGCGCGGCAAGACCGAAACTTTTGCCGTGAAAAAAACGGTTGAAACGGTTGAAGACGATGTGGTGACCATCGAGAGCATCACCGAAGAAGACGATTCGGTGGTCAAGCTACTGAATAATATCATCCTGACCGCGGTCAGCAAAAAAGCCTCGGATATCCATATCGAGATCCAGAACGTCGCCCTGATCATCAAGTACCGCATCGACGGCATCCTGCACCAGATCATGGAACCCCTGGATTGCACTTTCCACCCGTTCCTGCTGACACGGCTCAAGGTCATTTCCGAACTGGATATCGCCGAAAAACGTATTCCCCAGGATGGGCGTTTCCGGATGCGCTTCAAGCAGAAAACCATTGACTTCCGCGTCTCGATCATGCCCGGCATTTACGGCGAAAACGCCGTCATCCGCATCCTGGACCGGGAAATGATCACCGAAAATATCGGTGAACTGAAATTAAAGCAATTGGGCTTTGCCCCCTACATCCTGGAAAAGATCAATTACTATATCCGCCAGCCCTACGGCTTGTTCCTGGTCACCGGCCCCACCGGCAGCGGCAAGACCACCACCCTTTATGCCGCCCTTAATGAAATCAAGGATCCGGCCGATAAAATCATCACTATTGAAGATCCGGTCGAATATCAGGTCGACGGCATCATCCAGATCCCGGTCAATGAAAAAAAAGGCCTGACTTTCGCCCGTGGCCTGCGCTCCATCCTGCGCCATGACCCGGACAAGATCATGGTCGGGGAGATACGCGATCCGGAAACCGCCCAGATCGCCATCCAGTCGGCCCTTACCGGGCACCTGGTTTTCACCACCGTGCACGCCAACAATGTTTTTGACGTATTGGGCCGCTTCATCCACATGGGGGTTGACACCTACAGTTTTGTCTCGGCTTTGAATTGCATCGCCGCCCAGCGCCTGGTCCGTGTTCTCTGCCCGCTCTGTAAAAAAGCGACCTCCCCGTCCAAGGCGGACCTGGCCTTCAACCGCATTGAAAGCAATTTCTTCAGCGAGCCCATTTTCAAGGCCAAAGGTTGCGAGGAGTGTTCCGGTCTTGGATACTCCGGCCGGACGGCCATTGCCGAAATTCTGGAACTTACCGACGAAATCAAGGAGCTGATCCTGGTCAGGAAACCGACTTCCGAGATCAAAAAAACAGCCATGGAACAAGGCATGCTCCCGATCAGAAAAAATGGCCTTGCTTGCGTAAAAGCCGGCGTCACCTCCCTCGATGAGTTGAACCGGGTGACGGTCAAAGAATGGTCCTGAATAAATTTTTACTTCCCGAGCGCCTGCCAAGGCAGTTCATCTATGCCGGCGACCGCCATTGCGAAATATTTACCCTGGCCAAGAATAGAATTATCCGACGCCAGCGCATCGCCGGTGCGGTGCTGGCCGAACCTGATGCCGGCAGTTGGCCGGAAATCACCGCCCGGCTGCAACCTATGGATACGGGGATCATTTTGAATTCCGACCCGTTCATTTTCAATTTTTTTGAATTTGACAAATTGCCCTGGTCCCGAAAGCTTCTCCGGGAGCTGGTGGATTGGAAACTGCAAAAAATATTCCCCGAAAACATTGAAGCCTATGATCATCAATTTTTCCGTTTGAACAAAAAAAAAATATTCTCCATCCTGATCAAAAAAATGTTCCTCGAACAAGTCGAATCCCTGTTCCGGGAAAAACGCATGCCCTTGATTTACATCGGCAATTCCACCCTGGAAATCTTGAACCGGCTGGCCAAACTCAAGTGCCCGCCCGATTTTTTCGTGGAATTAGACAATTCCAGCTGCGCCCTGGTTTTTCAAAGCAAGGGGATACCCATCTACATTCGCAAGTTCAAGAGCGGCTCCCGATCGGACATGGCGGCGGAAATCAATAAGACCGTACAATTCGTTAAAAACAGCTATGGCTGCGACCCCCGCAGTTATTTTTTCTGCGATCACCAGGAAGAGGTCTCCGCGGACGGCATTGCGGCGGAATTGGCCGGAGAAAACCTGTCCTGCCGGAGCGCCACAACGGCGGGGGGAACGCCGTATATTCCCGGCAGCCAATGAGAAAAATCAATTATAACCTGGCCGGCACCCGCAAGATCGATGGCCGGGCCTTTGCCATGACCGTAGCCATACTTTTACTGGCAATAGTTCTGTTCAACGGCATAACCATTCTCAACCTGGCCCGCCAGCAAAGGCAAAACCGCATTGAAAAAAACGAAATCAGATTCGTCGCCGTAAAACTGGAAGAACTGCAGCAAAAAACACTGCAGCAACAAAAAGAAATTGACGTTTGGAAAAAAACATTGGAGCAGAAGCTGGCTTTTGCCAACTTACTGATCGGGCGCAAGTCTTTTTCATTCATATCCCGCTTGAACTTCCTGGAAAAAGTCTGCAGCGTCGGCATGCGCGTTCACCAACTCAGCATAACCAACGAGCCGGCAGGCTGGATGCAAATGACCGTCAGCGCTTTGACACAGAACAAGTTGCTGGGGTTATATAAAAAATTATTGCCCTATGATCTGGTCATCGCCAATGAAAACCAAAGCGCGGAAAATTACCAGGCCAATCTGAGTTTCAGGATCAAAGATGAGACGAAATAAACTTGCCGTGACGGTCCTGCTGGTTTTATTGTTTTTAAGCGCAGCCGGGTGCCTGTTTTCCTTTGTTTATATTCAATTCAAAGATTTGTCGCGGCAGAAGCGCCTGAAAATATTCAGTGATTTTGAGCGTCGGGGGAAAGCAGCGCAAACCCTGGAAAATGAATACCGCGATTGGCAAAAGCTCCCCGAGGTTCTGCAAAAATTCCGTCAGGAAAAAATCCTCAGCATGGACGGATTTGCCGTTTTTCGCCGCTACCTGGATTCCCGTCTGGCCGCCAACGGACTGCAGTCCGCAAGGATAGATCTCGCCTTCGGCAGCAGCGGGGACAGCATCAGGAAGGTCAGTGTGAATTTTTCCCTGGAAGGCAGTTACCGCAGCGTAAAAAAATTCATTTTTGACATGGAAGCAAAATCCAAAATGTATTTTTTTGAAAGCCTGGGGTTGAGTGCCGGCGCCGGCACGGTCAAAGGCGCTTTTACACTTGTGGTGTACCTTGGCGAATAAAATCGCGGCGGCGCTGCTGTTTTTTTTGCTGTTGGCCATTGCGGCTCCTGCTGAACTGCTCAAATTAAGCCTGCTGGAAAAACCCGCGCCGGCCTTCACCCTGAAGCTGGATATTTTCAATGGCACAATGTCATCCGACGGTGAATCCCGGACGGGGAATCACCAGGCGCCACAGCCGGCTCAGGTTGCGGCTGTTCAGAAAACCATCGCCGAGGAAATATACCAGTCGATCAGTTATGACGGCTATGTTATCAAGAATGCCAAAAAATCAGCGCTGTTGAATGTCAGCGGTGAATTTTTCATGGTCAGCGAGCAAGACCAGATCCTGGAAAAAATCAAGATCTTGAAAATAAGCAAGAACGTAGTGACCATTGAATATGAAAACCAGCCCTATGACATCAAAATAAAAGGAGATGAAAATGGCTAAAGCAAATAAATTGAGCCGGCTGGCAATGATCCTGGTCGCAATGTTTTCCTGGCAAAGTTGCCTGACCTATACTTCCAGCGTACGCCAGGCCAGGGAATATTTCAAAGTGGGCGACTACGACAAGGCCAGCGAAATCCTGCAAAAGGCAGCGGCCGAGAATCCCACAAGCGATGAAATTAAAACCATGCTCTTTCGGGCCAAGCTGAACAGTTATTATTACCATTTGTTACTGGCCCGGCAAAAAAGAAAAATCAATGATCGCCCGGCAGTCGTCATGGAATATCAAAAAGCCATGGCCATATTTCCCGGCAATACCCAGGTGCAGGAGGAATTCAACGCTTACAGCAATCCAAAGGAAAGTGAAAAAGAGGAAACTTACAAACCGACCGTGATCCCTCCCGTACAATTGAACATCAAAAAAGATGAAAAAGTCAGCCTGAGCCTGAAGAACACCCCGATCACAAATATCTTTAAAAGTTTGGGTAAAACCTTTAACATTAATTTTATCTTCGATAAGGATTTCCGCGATTTCCTGCATAGCCTGGAAATTGAAAACACCACTTTTTTTGAAGTGCTGAAAGTCCTGTGCATGGTCTCCGGCTCGCAATACCGGGTGCTCGATGCCAATACTGCGATCGTGTATCCCGATATTTTCGCCAAGAAAAAAACCTTCGATCTGCGCGGCATCAAGGCATTTTACCTGTCTAATATCAAGGCCGAGGACGCGCGGAAAATGATCCAGATCGTATTCCGTGACGAGCAGATCCTGATCCAGGAAGACACCAATCTTAACGCCGTGGTCATCCGCGCCGATTACAATTCTCTGGCCGAGATCGAACGTTTCCTGGTAAAAATCGACAAGGAAAAGAACGAAGTGGAACTCAACGTTGAAATCATGGAAGTCAACCGCAGCATCATCAACAAGCTTGGCGCCGATTTCAACAACGGCGTTTTCTCCGTAGCTGGCGGCACGACCGGTTCTGACGGAGAAGTTTCAGCGACCATGAATTTCAAGGATCTGGGCAGCACCAATTTTTTTCTGACCATTCCCAGCGTGGCTCTGAATTTTCTGGAAGCTGATGCCAATAACAAGATTATTGCCAAACCCAATCTGCGCGGTCTCGATGGCGAAGAAATTACCTTCATGGTCGGTGACGAGGTGCCGGTTCCGGAAACCCAGTTCCAGGCCATCGCCGCCGGCGGCATCAACTCCTCGCCGGTAACCACCTACCGCTACAGGAATGTCGGTGTTGAAATCAAGATCACCCCTTTCATCCATCAAAACAATGAAGTTACCCTGAAAACCAAGCTGACCATCAACTTCATTTCCAGTGGTGCCTCATCTTCATTCCCGACTTTTGGCAAGCGTGAAATAGAAAACAAGATCCGCCTCAAGGAGGGAGAGACCAATATCATCGGCGGCTTGATCCGCGATGACATGCGCGGTTCCCTGAGCGGCATTCCGGCTTTGGCTAAAATCCCCCTGCTGGGGAAACTGTTCGGCAGTTCGGAAAAAACCATCAGCCAGACCGACCTGATTTTTTCCATCACTCCCAAAATCATCCGCAAAACCCCCATCAGCAGCAAGGACAGCGAACCTATTTGGGGCGGCTCTGAACCGGCAGGCAGCGCCATGATTCCGCCCGAGACAGAAGAGGAAGAAGGGTCAGTTCAGAGAGAAACCGCGGTTAACAATAACCTGGTGACCATCGCTCCGGCCCAGGCCAATATCCCGGTCAATTCAGACACCTATTTTTCGCTGCGCGTCCAAGCGGATACTCCATTAGCCAGCCTTTCTCTCAATGGCGCGGTAAATGGCGGTAATTGTGAAATAACTGAAATCAAGACCGACACCTTGAATGAAAAGGATGTCAAGGTGTTAAAAAATATTTCCGGAAATTCGTTTGATATCGGATTGTCTTTCAGCAAAAACAGCGGCCCGGTTCTGGCCGCTTCGTTTATTCAGCTTAAAATCAAATTCACGAACAAGGGTAAATATATCCTGAATATCGGCAATATCAACGCCTATGATGAAAAAAGAAACAAAGTGGAAATTGCTCCGGCTTCCTGTCCGATTGAAGTTTATTGAGTTTTAACAGCGCCAAACAGTATTTTTTAAAACTTAAACTTCAATTTTTAAATTCCCCTTCCAACCTGATAAGAACTTGTCTGACCCGGGTTATCTGACCTTGGCTTTCAAGGCTTTGCCGGCTCTGAAAACAGGAACATCCTTGGCTTTAATGGAAATTTTCTGGCCGGTCTTGGGATTGATGCCGATCTTGGCTTTTCTGTGGGCCACGGTGAAGGTTCCGAAGCCAACCAGTGTGACCTTGCCTTTCTTTTTTAAAGAATAGGACACGGTGTCAATGAAAGCATTGACCAGTTTTTCAGTTTCAGAAATTTTGAAATTT
>JBAXOR010000034.1:0-8351 GCA_037133155.1 Chrysiogenales bacterium
CTTAGAAAACAAATTAACTTGTTTTTTTACAAGTAAATTTGTTTTAAGGTACTAATTGCGACAGATCGAGTTTGTCCATGAATTCCTTGAGCAATTCCAGTCCGTTTTCGGCCTTTGTCTTCAGCTCGATCAGGTAGCGGTCCTTGGCAATGATGCCAAAACTCGCTTCCTGGCTGCCCTTGTCATATCTTTCCGCCACCGGAATGTCGTTGTAAACCGATACTTTTTGGTAGGTTTCTTCATTGTCCACGGTGATTTTCATGGCGAAAAGCATTTTTACGGGCGCCAGCAACGCCGAAGCGCCGCCTGCATCGGTGATGTTCACATGGATTTTCTGGCTTTCCGGCCCGGTGTAATCGCCTTGCAAGTATGCCGTTTCCAATTCACCGACTGCGCCACGGCTGTAGCTGGGATTTTCCATTTGCCAGCCGGCCATGGAGGGCAGGACCGCTTTCAGTGTGCTTTCAGCAACGGCAATGATTTTTTTACCCTGGATTTTTTCCGATTCGGCCGTGAGGCCGCCAATGCCTTTTTCCATTTGTTGCGCGAATTCCTGCAATCCCGTGGCGTCAGTACCGGTTTGGTCCAGCAGGCGGCTGAGCGGGGTTCCCTTGTCTTTGGCTGACAGAAGCATGAACAGGAGAATAATGATGGCTGCGATCAGGACCACGCCGGCAATAATGATGGCTGTCATCTTTTTATAGGCGCTGACGGCCGCGGCGTCTTTTTGCCCCTCCAGGTCGCCGATGCCCCGGCCGATATTTTCCATTTCGTTTTGCGTGGTCTTGACCGCCGCCAATTCGGGGTTGATTTTTTCATCACAGGTCCCGTCGGCAGCCATTTTTTCTCCCAGTTGCCTGTAATTGGCGCCCTGGGTTTTTTCCGTTTCCTTTAGTTTGCTGTTGCTGCCATTTATTTCCAGGTCCAAGGCCGAGATTTTTTTATCCCGGTCGCCGAGCACCTGCTTTTGCTCGGCCTTGATATTGTCGATTTGTTTCTGCAACCGGCTCGATTCTTCCTGGAGCGGGGTGATTTTGGCGCTGGTGACTTTGCCGGTTTCTTCTTTTTCCCTGATCTTGATTTTCAGTTCTCCTTCCTCCTTGGCCAGACCGGCTAATTTGTTTTGGCCGGCAGCTTTTTCATTGTCCGGGGTTGTTGTCGCCGCCATTTTTGTTTCCAGTTGCGTCCGTTCAGCGGCAATTGCCTGCAGGCGGCCGGTTGCCTGTGCGGCTTCCCTTTGGATAGCGCTCAAGGCGTCTTTTTGTTCCTGCAAATTTCCGTCCACGATTTTTTTCTTGGCTTCGATTTCTTTTTGGCCGGCAACAAAGCGTTCGCTTTCCTGTTTTCTCTCAGCTTCGGCTGCTTGCTTTTGTTGCTGCAGTTTTTCAGCCTGCACGCGCAAATCATCAAGTTGTTTTTGCGCCGCAGTCAACAGCGACTGCAAATCGGCATAGGCCGCAACATTGATTTTGGCTTCCCAGGCTTTTTGACCCAGAGCCGTCAATTGCCGGCCATAAATTTCCTGCTTTTTCTGCAAATCATTTTTTTCTTTGCGCAATGATTTTTTGCGGCGCTGTTCTTTCATGCCTTCGCGAAATATTGATTTCAGTCCCATGCTTCACCTCTGTACTATGCGTTTTGATCCGCTGACTATTCTATATAATAACAAGGTTATTTGCAACAGTAAATACTTTTGCATATCCGGAAAACCATGCGTACCACTGTCTAATCGGTTTCGGGAAAGGATTTTTTCCGTGCCTGCTTGCTGGCGCCATGCTTTTTCTTTTCCTCCAGGCGGCGGGCCTTGGCCCCGGCGCCGGGGCGGGTGGAATGGCGCGTTTTGGGGACCGCGGCCGCCTGGCGGATCCATTGGATCAGACGCTCCCGGGCGTCGCGGCGGTTCGCTTCCTGGGTGCGGAAGCGCCTGGCGTCGATGATCAGAAAACCTTCGTTGTTGACCCGTTTCCCGGCCAGGGCATGCAAGCGATTTTTAACTGCTTCAGTCAATGAAGGCGATTGGTTGATGTGGAAATACAGCTTGACGGCTGTAGCCACCTTGTTGACATTCTGCCCTCCGGGGCCCGATGAACGGACAAATTCCAGAGTAATTTCATTTTCATCCAGTTGCATGGTATCGCTAACTTGAATCTTCATCGGCTCGAATCAATGTTTGCCGTGTTTCAAGCGGAAAGTCAATCGAGCAGGCGTTTTTCGCCTTCCAGGCAACGGTGTCCTTCGATATCCTGGGTGACTTCCAGGCAGCCGAGATATTGGCCGTCCTCGCCGCGCAGGGCGAAGAACTCGATCAGGATCATGTGGCGCTCGTCGTTGACCTTGGCCTGGATCCGGAAACTGGCTTGCCGGCGCGTCCCGGCCTTCATTTCGGCCACGATCTGTTCGACCTTGGCCAGGCTGTGCTCGGGGTGGCATTTGCGGAAATTGAGTCCCATGCTGGTCATGGGGCGGTGGAACAAACGGTTTTCGTGGCGGTTCCAGGCCACCACCTCGTCGTTGGCATCGATGACGGTGATCTCGGCCGGAATGGTTTCCAGCACTGCCTTGACAAGTTTTTCATCCATGCGGTCGAACACAAACATGATTGCCTCCTGCGGCAAGGCGGTTTTACTTTTGCCTACGGCTGCTTTTAATTTTTCCCATGGATCCGGCAGCCGCCGAGGGGAAATATCCAATCGGGTGCCGCAGGGATATTATATGAATTATTGCCTGTCGAGTAAAGGCAGGGGCGGCGGTGAATCCGCCGGCGTTTCGCTTGGCGGATCACCCTTATTTCCTTCCGCACGTGAATTATTGGAATTCTTTTTGATAGGCAATGATATCGTAAAGGATTCTTTCACGCTCATCGTCATTGCGGCCGCGCTGTTCTTTCCTGGAATGGGAATGCAGGCGCAGGATCACCAACCCCTTGAGATAGGAAAGCATATTGATGATTACAAGTTCTCGCTGGGTGCGCACGGCGCTGCGGAAAGCCGTTTCAAGATAGTTCCGGTTCGACTCCTTGAGCAGGAAATCCTTCTGGGCTTTCATGGCTTTGAGGAATGATGAATTGATATAAAACCCGGCCCCGCCTTCCTTGAGCAGCAGTTCATATTCCTGGTCGATGAAATCGCGGTAGGTTTTTTCAAAGATCTCTTTTTTTTCGGCGTCGGTGCCAAGGTAGCGCACGTAGTTGAGAAAATCGATCAGAATATCTTTTTGCTGCTCTGGCGTCAGGAGGCTCTCGTCGGACGAGGTGCCGTCTTCGTTCAAAGCGATAACATGGGTTAGAAAAACCAGGACATTCAAACTCCGTTCATCGACGTTAGTATGGGTAAAAAATTCGCGGATCAGATGGGCTTTCAGCCCGGGGAGTCCGCCACGGTCACGGGCCAGATAGCGCTGCAACGGCCGGCCGCTGTCATTTATCAATTGGGAGAATTTAATACAGATGATCCGGAATTCGTGGCGCAGCCGATCCAGGAAATGATCCAGGAAAGCACGGACGATTTTCTCGGCCTGGGCATAGGCCTCGCTTCCCGGCTGGCAGGTCAGATCCATGACCTCTTCCCGGCCGGTCTTGTTGCAATGGCCGTTGCGCAACAACGATTTCATCAGGTTGTTTTCCTGTTTCGCCTCCGCTGAAGCGCGTCCGCTTTCGAGGCTTTTCAGGAAAACCACCCCTTCCTTGTTGACCAGCAATTTTTCACTGCCTACCTTGACCATGTAAAAAACATCCATCATTTCGCAGGCGCTGATCGGCACAATGTCACCGATTTTGATAATAGTTGTTTCGGCAGCAACGGGTTTTTTCGGGGATCCCATATATTAAATATAGTACAGGCTTTACTATTTGTCAATTTATCATCTTTTGACATACCCGGCAATGGCCTGCCTGCTTGGGGTTAATCGGGCTTGAAATATTGTTTTTATTATGTTATTTAAATAAATGGAAGCAAAACCAGGTGAATGGTGAAATTGGATTCAGGCCACTGGTCAGGGCAACCGTTGTTGCGCAGGCAACTTTCACCGCGATGTTTATTGGGAGGGCGAATGGCAGTTTTTAAACCGAGAATCCTTTGTGTCGATGATGAGCCGGTCAGCCTGAAGCTTTTCGACGCGTTTTTGATTCCCCAGGGCTATGATGTGCTGCATGCCCAGAGCGGCCGGCAGGCACTGGAGATAATCAAGGAGCAGAAAGTCGACCTGGTGCTTCTGGATATCATGATGCCGGAAATGAACGGCTATGATGTCTGTCGCAAGATCAAAGAAGATCAAACCCGCGCCAATATTCCGGTGATCATAATTACCAGCCTGCAGTTTAAAAAAGAAAGGATCAAGGGTATCGAAGCCGGGGCCGAAGATTTCATTTCCAAACCCATCGATCAGGCGGAGGTGCTGGCCCGCATCAAAATGCTGCTGAAAATGAAAGAATTGAACGAGCAGCTTGGCCAGGCCTATGCCAGCGTGACCAGCCTGGCGGCGTTCGGCAAGGAGACAATCAAGATTTTTGATCCCTTGAATTTTGCCTTGATGCCCAATATTGACCGCCTGGTCAGTCAGATCATCCGCCAGAACCTCGAGATGGTTTACCAACCCCAGATTTTTATCGTCAGTGTCTGGGTCGATTCGGGCTGGAAATGGTATTATTATGAAGCGCCTTTCAAGGAATTGACCCGGCGCGAGTTCGAGCTGGATACCCAGAATTCACTGTTGTTGCCCGGGAAAGGGAATTCGGCTATTGTGTATGCCACGCGTCCGGAATTTAGCGCCAAGGGTCTTTCGGCTTTTGTCTCCCGTCTGGAAACTAATCAGCAGCTGCTGGCGACAATAGAAAATATTTTTTGTTTTTTAAGCGCCGAATTGTGCGTGTTTGCCGCCAACTACGGCCGTGATATCAACGCTTACGACTCAGCTATCCTGAACACCCTGGTTAACCAGAGCCTGTTTTTCAAATTGCTTTCGGACCAGGTCAAGCAGAACGAAGAAGATGCCAATTACACCATCAAGGCCCTGGCGCGGGCAGTCGAACCCCATGATGTGGATCATGGCAACCATACCATCCGGGTTGGAGAATTCTGCGCCCTGCTGGCCCGCAAACTTGGCTTAAATGAAAATTTTGTCTTAGCTATCCGGCTGCAATCGCAATTGCACGATGTAGGCAATATGTTTATTCCCGATGAAATCCTGAAAAAAAAAGGTGCGCCGGATTTCAAAGAATGGGAGATCATCCGCACCCATCCGCTTTTCGGGGCGCAAATTATCGGCGAACATCCGCGCCTGGCCATGGCCCATACCATTGCCATGAGTCATCATGAAAACTGGGATGGCAGTGGCTATCCGCTGTGGCTGAAGGGTGAACAGATCCCCCTGGCAGGAAGGATCGCCTCCCTGGCCGATCGCTACGATATTTTGCGTATCGCCCGGCCCTATAAGCCTGCTATGGACCATAAAACGGTCTGCGAAAAAATCAGCCAGGGCGATGCACGCATCAAGCCGGTTTTTTTTGACCCCGCCGTGCTCAAGGCCTTTCTTGATCTGGCGCCGCAGTTTGAAGAAATCTATGAGAAACTTAAGGATTGAAGAATCCGGGGGGTAGCTGGATGCAGAAAAAGAAAACACCGCCTCGCCATCAGGATTTAGAAAATGAAATCAGAAAATTGAAGGCGATCATTACTTTAATTATTTACGGGTTGCTTTTTTTATTGCTGAAAACTCTTTACGACCGCCTGATCAATTTCCCTGAAGCTTCGACGGCTTTGATTATCACGACCTTATCCTTTATGCTGGTTATCATCGTTTTTCTGTTCAACCGCTTTTCGAAAAAAGTTATCGGAAGGATCACGTTTTACACGGCGGAGATAGAGGCAGCCAACAGAGCCAAATCCGATTTCCTGGCCAACATATCGCACGAGCTGCGCTCGCCATTGAACGCCATTATCGGTTTTTCCGAAGTTTTAAAAGATGGTCTGGCCGGTGATTTAAGCGCCAGGCAGAAAGATTATTGCGCTGAAATTTTCAATAGCGGGCAGCATCTGCTGCTGCTGATCAACGATATTTTGGACCTGTCAAAAATCGAAGCCGGCAAGATGACTCTGGAGCTGGAAAAAGTCAGCATGCCCCTGCTTTTGGCGAATTGCCTGTCGATCATCAGGGAAAAGGCGCTGATCCACGATATCGCCTTGAAAATCAGTATCGCGGCTGGCCTGGGCGATGCCATGGTCGATGTGCGCAAGTTCAAGCAGATGGTCTATAACCTCCTGGCCAATGCTGTCAAATTCACGCCGGACGGAGGCAGCATCATTCTGCAAGCGCAATTGATTTCTGCCGAGCAGTTCGAATTTTCAGTCACGGATACCGGCATCGGCATTGCCGAAAAAGATATGCAGCGGCTTTTTATTCCTTTTGAACAATTAGACAGTTCCCTGGAGAGGAAATTTGAAGGCACGGGACTGGGCTTGTCCATGGTCAAGCGCCTGGCCGAACTGCATGGCGGTACGGTGAGCGCGCGCAGCGAACTGGGTAAGGGCAGTTGCTTCACGGTCCGCATCCCGCGGCGAACAGCGTGAGGCAATGAAAATTTAATGTTAAAATAAAACAAAGGGAAAAGACGATGGAAGTAAAAAGAAAGCATGATCGTTTCGATCCGGCCATTCCGATCTTCGGGTATTTCGAATTGACCAATGAAGTGACCGGAGAGTTCCGCAACCGGGAAGAGTTTCTGATTAAAAATATCTCTGTCAGCGGCTTCAACCTCATATCCAATTACCCGCCGGCTATCGGCAATACGTACCAGATATTCATCAACTACGCCCAGGAAAAGCACGAGTTCAAAATCAAGGTTGTCCATTCGCGCATCCTGCGCTTTCAGGACAAGCCCGAAAGCATCCTCAAACCCGGCGTGGTGTATGCCACCGGCTGCGAGATCGCCGATGAAAATGAAGTCCAGAAAAACCTGGTATTGGAGATCATCAAAAACGATTGCGGTTATCCTTCCCCGTCCGGCCCCGGGCCGTGACGGTTGTTTTTTTAATAATGAATTGTAATAAAAAACGAGAGCGGATGACTAAACAGAAAGAACCATGAAGGATAAAAAAATATTATCTTTTTTCCGTCCGAGCCGGAAAAATGAGCTGATCTATGAAATTGGCGCGCAGATCAGCGCCGAGCTCGATGCCCACCGGCTGCTGCACTTGATCGTCGAGCGCATCCAGACCGCCATGAACCTGTCCTATTGCGCCATCCTGCTGAAAGAGGGTGCTGACCTGGTCATCCGCGCCGTCACCGAGTACCCGGAAGAAATCATCGGCAAAAAAATTATGCTTGGCCAGGGCATCAGCGGCCGCTGCGCGCTGAACAAAAAGGAATTTTTGGTTCCTGATCTCAGCCTTTGTGATTATTATATCCACCTGGGTGACAGCGTTTTCCGTTCGGAACTCGATGTGCCGATCATCTTCCATGACAGACTCCTGGGAGTGCTTAATGTCCAGAGCGTGCGCAAAAACGCTTTCAAGCGCAGCGACATCCAATTCATGAAGATCTTGAGCAACCAGATCGGCGTGGCTCTGCACAATTCCCAGGTACTCGCCCAGATGGAGCTGCTCCAGGACATCGGCATGAAGCTGGTCTCCATCATCAAGCCTGAGGAGCTTTTCGCCTCGATCGTGGCCGAAACCCGCCAACGCCTGCACTATGACACCTGCGCCATTCTGGAAGTCAGCGGCGACCACCTGGTGTTCAAGGCCTCCAGCGAGGAGTTTCCCAAGGAACTGATCGGTTTGCAGATACCGATCGGCAAAGGCATCACCGGCCGCTGCGCCCTGGAAAAAAAAGTGATCAACGTCGGGGATGTCCGCCTCGACCAGAGTTATATCCACTCAGGCATCCTGGATATCCGTTCCGAGATCGCCTGCCCGGTGATTTCCGCAGGCAGACTGCTCGGCGTGTTGACCGTGGAGAGCAAAAACGAGAACGCGTTCAACGATAATGACATCCGCCTGCTTTCCATTCTCACGTTGCAGGTGGCGGTGGGCATGCACAACGCCAGGATGTATGCTGAAATAGAAAAAATGGCCATCACCGATCCCCTGACCGGTCTTTACAATTACCGTTATTTCTACCAGCGCCTGCGAGCCGAATTGGCCCGCTCGCAGCGCTACCACCATCCCCTGTCGATCATCATGATCGACCTGGACGATTTTAAACAAATCAACGACCAGTGCGGTCATTTGTGCGGGGACCTGGTGCTGCAGAACGCCGCCATGGCCATGCGCAAGAACATCCGCCGCTACGACGAACCCGTGACCCTTAAAGGGGCGGAGATTGACATTGTGTCGCGCTACGGCGGCGAGGAGTTC
>JBAXOR010000035.1:0-8321 GCA_037133155.1 Chrysiogenales bacterium
TCGTATGGCTTTTGCTCGACCTGGTCAGTGCGACAAGGATTCCTATGGCTATGCCGATTAGCAGGGTGAGCCCAAGTAATATGGCATTCGGCATTGTGATCTTAATGAACAGGAACCTGGTTTCCACGGGTTGCGTGTTCTGAAGAATTACAATTACGCTTAGAACAACAGCCGTGAGCATGCCAACGAGTTTCATTCTCTTCATCCGGTGTTTCTCCCAATCTTAATCATATCATTGCCCCAACATTCTTCTATATATTTATTCTATTCACTTTACGAGTATAGGATTGACTTTTTTCTTTGTCAATAAAGAATCGGTCGAGACATATTTTTAATTTACCAAATCTAGCAACTTCATTTCCGGATTACGGATACCTGGGCTAATGCCTCTCGAAGGAAAAATGAAACAACAAGGCAATCATTTTCACTTTTTCACAGTTCCTCGTTTGTTAAAGGTCAACCCCTAGTGTTTCGTGAGCGCTACGAAATTTTCGGCAATGAAGCGGCGCAAGTCAACGGGCAAAGGCGAGGTGACGCGCAGCTGGTTATTGGTGAAGGGATGGATGAATTCTATTTTGTAGGCGTGCAGGGCCAGTCGGGGAAACCCCGGTAGCGTGCGGCTGCCATACAATGTATCGCCCAGGACCGGGTTGCCGAAATGGGCCAGGTGCACGCGCAGCTGGTGGGTGCGGCCGGTGTGCGGCATCAGGCGCACGTAGGTGAATTTTTCGAAGGCGCGGATGACCGCAAAGTCGGTGACCGCGTCACGCTGGTCGGGGCGGTCCTCCTTGGGCACTTCGAAGCGGGCGCGGTTCTTCAGGCTGCGCGCCAGTGGCAGGTCGATGGTGCCGTTGCGGAAGCGCATCTGCCCCTTGACCAGCGCCAAATAGGTTTTCTGCATCTCCCTTTCCTGGAACAGTTCCTGCATTTTCTGCTGCGCCTCTTCGCTCTTGGCCAGGATGAGGATGCCCGAGGTGTCCTTGTCCAGTCGGTGCACGATGCCCGGGCGCTCCTGGTCGCTCATCGCGCTAATCTGCGGATAGTAATGGCGGAAAAGGTCGAGGACGGTTTCCTGCTTTTCACCGGCCCCGGGGTGGACGACGAGCCCGGCCGGCTTGTCGATGACCAGCAGCCATTCGTCTTCGAACAGCTTAGCCAATGACCGCGAAGGGACGAAAACGATCTCTTCCGGGGTTTCGATCTCCACCGTGACCCGGTCGCCGGGGAAAACTTCGCGGTTTTTCCTGAGCAGGACGGTGCCGTTGAGGCTGACTTGCCGGTTTTTGATCAGCTTTTCGATCTGGCTGCGGGACATGGTGTCAAGGACGGCGGTCAGGAAGTGGTCGATCCTTGCGCAGTGGTCCCTAACCTTGAATGTGATGTTCTTTTTCACCTTTCTTTTTAACCCTGCTGCGCAGGATAAGTTACTTAGAAAGCAAATTATTTTGTTTTTTTAACAAGTTAATTTGCTTTAAGTTACTAAAGCTTTTCAGCAGGACCAGGGCGGTGATGAAACCGATGAGGCAGATCAGCTGCGGGATGCTCAGGCTGGCCAGCGGGTTTTCCATGCCGCCGAACACATAACCCCGGTCCGGATCGCCGCGGAAATATTCGGCCGTGAAACGGACCAGGGAATAATTCAGGATGTACAGCGCGAAAATCTGGCCCTGGAAGGTCCTTTTTTTGTAAGCGAAATAAAGGATGACAAAATTAGAGAAATTGAGCAGGGCTTCGAAGAGCTGGGTGGGATAGAGGGCAACATGGAGCGGCACCCCGGTTAAAAAATTGGCCTTGGCGCTGCTGAAGGTGACGGCCAGGGGGAAATGCCCGGCTTCACGGCCCCAGCAGCAACCGGCGGCGAAGCAGCCCAGGCGGCCGAAGAAATGGCCCAGGGCCAGCGACGGGCCGGCAATATCCCCCAGTAAACGGAAACTGAGGGCGTGGCGGCGGATATACCATACAGTGAACAGGGCGCCGGCGATCAGGCCGCCGAAAAAAGTACCGCCCGATGTCAGCAGGTATTTTATTTCGGCCGGATATTTCAGGTAATAATTGAGGTTGGTCAGGAGGAGCAACAGCTTGGCGCCCAGCAGGCTGAGGATCATGACGTAGAAGATGAAATCAGTGAAAATTTTCAGGTCGATATTTTCTTTTTTGGCTTTGCTGTAAGCCATCAGGATAGCCAGCAGCACGCCCAAAGCGAACAGGAAACCGTAGCTGGCGATGGTCAGCGGCCCGAGCTCGATCAGTATTGGATGCATTTGCCCCTCCACATCGACAGGGCCAGCAGCAGGACGCCGATGGTGATGCAGCTGTCGGCGACGTTATAGGTCGGCCAGTGCCAGGATTTGACGAACATATCGAGGAAATCGATCACGTAGCCCAGGCGCAGGCGGTCGATGATATTGCCCAGCGCTCCGCCCAGGATAAGTGTGTAAGCGGTCAGCTCCAGGCGGTAGCTGCCCGGGGTGCGCAGGAAGAAGTAGCTGACGATCAGCAGGGCGGCAATGGCCAATACAGTGATGGCAACGGGAATCAGCTTGTTGCTGTGGCCTTGAAAAAAACCCCAGATCGCTCCCGAATTGCGCACGTGCCAGAAACGGAAAAAACCCTTGACCAGGTTCACCGTGGATTCCAGGGGGATATACTTGACAACCAGCCATTTGCTGGCCTGATCGAGGGCGACAATGCCCAGCATGATGAAGAAATAGAATTTTTTACTTTTTATCGCCAATGGTGCTCTCCTTGATGGTTTCGGCGCAGCGCCGGCAGAGTTCGGGCGGGGCGCCGGTAGCCGGAGCCTCCTCTACCCAGTTCCAGCAGCGCGGGCATTTGCGGCCGGTCGCTTTGCGCACAATGATTTTCTCAGTCTTTCCCAACCGCATGTTCAGGGCGGCGACGACCATGATGGTCTTGAAAAGATCGCTGTTTTCGCGCAGCAGTTTTTCGTTGTCTGCCGTTGCCGTGATCTCAATGTCGGCTTCCAGCGAATCACCGATGAGCCTGGCGGCGCGGGCGGTCTCGATCTCCTTCAGGAGGCGGTCGCGTATGGTCATGATCTTCTCCCAACGCACCTCGTCCGCGGCCCCGAGAAATTTTTCGTCGATTTCCGGAAATCGTTCCAGGTGGATGAAGGGCGCCTTGCCGGGATAGTCAGGGAGGTAACCCCAGGCTTCTTCGCAGGTGAAAGACAAGATCGGCGCCATGAGCAGCAGGGTTTCCCTGAGGAGAATGAAAATGGTTTGCTGGGCGGCCCGGCGTTCGGGGGTGTTGGTGCGGTTGCAGTAAAGGTTGTCTTTCTGGATGTTCAGGTAGAAAGCGCTCAGGTCCACGGTAAAGAAATTGAACATGGCATGGAAAATGGCATGGAATTCAAAATCATGGTAAGCCTGCAATACCCGGGCTTTGGTTTCCTGGAGCTGCTGCAGGATATAACAGTCTGTTTCTCCCAGAACTGCGGTTGGAACTTTATCATGTTCGGGGTTGAAATCACTGAGCACGCCGAGCATGAAGCGCCAGGTGTTGCGGATCTTGCGGTAGTTTTCGCTGAGGCGTGACAGCATCTCGTCGCCCAGGCGGACATCTTCCTGGTAGTTGACCATGGCCGCCCACAGGCGCAGGATTTCCGCCCCTTTGTCCTTGATGATGCTTTGCGGTTCGATGACGTTGCCCAGCGACTTGTGCATGGCCCGGCCGGCGGCATCGAGGACCCAGCCGTGGGTAATCACCGTCCGGTACGGGGCAGCGTCCAGGGCGCTGATGCCCACCAGCAATGAGGAGTGGAACCAGCCGCGGTACTGGTCGCCGCCTTCCAGGTACATGTCGGCCGGCCAGCGATGCCCGGTATTGCTCTGCAGGATGCCATGCGATGAACCTGACTCGAACCAGACATCCAAAATATCCTTGCCCTTGGCAAATTCATGGCCGCCGCATTGGGAACAAGCAGTTCCCGGCGGCAGGAATGAGGCTGCATCATTTTGATACCAGGCATTGGAGCCCTGTTCGGAAAATATTTTTTCCACATTGGTGATAATATCTGCCCGCAGCAGGGGTTCGGAGCATGATTTGCAAAAGAACGCCGGCAAAGGCACGCCCCAATCACGCTGGCGGGAAATGCACCAGTCGGGTCGATTTTCGATCATGCTGGAAATCCGTTCTTCACCCCAGGCGGGGAGCCATTTCACCCCTTTGATGGCAACAAGAGCCTTGCTGCGCAATTCGGCCGTATCCATGGCGATGAACCACTGTTCGGTGGCCCGGAAAATCACCGGTTTCTTGCAGCGCCAGCAGTGGGGGTAGGAATGGCTGATGGCGCCGTTGTGCAGCAGGCTGCCGCATTGGCGCAGATCTTCGACGATGCGCTCGTTGGCCTTGAAAACCTGCAGCCCCTGGTATGGGCCGGTGCTGTCGTCGAAAAGTCCGGCCGGTCCGACCGGGGAATAAATGTCGAGCTTATGGGCGATGCCGGCGTTGTAGTCGTCCTGGCCGTGACCCGGGGCGGTATGCACGCAACCGGTTCCCTGGTCCAGCAGCACGTAATTGGTATTGATTAAAAGTGAATCGCGGCCATATAAGGGATGGCGGGCTTTAAAACCGGCCAATTCCCGGCCCTTGAATTCCTTGAGCTTGGTGAAGGTGCGGTTGTTCAGGGCGGCGATGGCCGGCAGCAAAGAAGAGGCGGCGATATAAAGTTCGCCATTCATTTCAAACAGGGCGTAATCAAAATCGGGATGCAGGGCGATGGCCAGGTTGGCCGGGATGGTCCAGGGTGTGGTGGTCCAGATTAACATAAAAATATCTTTGCCGGCATATTCTTTTAGAAAAGGCGGAAGATCTTTCAGTGCGAATTTTACCGTAATGGAGGGCGAACTGTGGTCGGCATATTCGACTTCGGCTTCGGCCAGTGCTGTCTGGCAGGAGACGCACCAATAAACAGGGCGCTTTTTACGGTAGACGCTGCCTTTTTTGACGAAGGAATTGAAAAAACGGATCACCGTGGCTTCGTAGACCGGATCGAGGGTGGTGTAGGGTTTTTCCCAGGCGCCGAAAACCCCCAGCCTTTTAAAATCTTGCCGCTGCAAATCCAGATATTTTTCAGCGTATTTCCGGCACTCGTCGCGGACCTCGATCTGGCTCATGCTTTTTTTGCGGGAACCCAGTTGTTGGTCCACCTTGTGTTCGATGGGCAGGCCGTGGCAGTCCCAGCCCGGAACGTAGGGGCTGTAAAACCCGGCCATGGACTTGCTCTTGACGATAAAATCCTTGAGAATCTTGTTCAGGGCCGTGCCCAGGTGGATGTTGCCGTTGGCGTAGGGCGGCCCGTCGTGCAGAATATAGGTGTTTTTGCTGTCCCGGTTCTCAAGAATTTGTTTATAGATTCCGGCTGTTTCCCACTTTTTCAAAGTTTCCGGTTCTTTCTGGCTGAGTTGGGCTTTCATGGGAAAGTCGGTGCGCGGCAGATTTAAAGTATCTTTCCAGTCCAGTTTTTTTCCCGACATGGTTATGGCTCCGGTGTTTATAAGCTGCTATTGTCGCTCATTTCGGCTCCCAAGTCAATCGGATAACGTGCTGATTTTATATATGGTAGATCTGCCGCCGCCGATCTTTTTAATTTGCCCCTTTTTTACTAATTCGTTTAAATCAGCTACTGCCTGGGTGCGGCCTAATCCCATCAGTGTTTGATATTGAGCGGCATTCAAGGTTTTATGCCTTTTAAAAATTCCCAACGCTCGACTCAAACGGTTTGGCGTCGGATTAATTGTATCAAGGGTGCCGGCAATATTTCCGACACGTTCCAGGGCTTCTTTATATGTTTCTTTCATGCAAAAGAGCCAATATTCAAGCCAACTTGTAATATTTATATCTTTTGGGATAGCGTAGAAATTATTTCCCTGCAATTTCCTTAGTGCTTTATAATATGCGCCCATGTTTTTTTCATGCTGTTTTTCCAGGGCTGCATATTTTGCAATATTATAACCAGATGAATAGGCGATAAAATTTGTAAATAATCTTGCTATTCGGCCATTCCCGTCCATAAAAGGATGGATGGTTACAAAACGATAATGAAAAACAGGGGCTAATATTAACGGGCTTATATTTTTTAACCTGGAATCAATTATAAAGGCAATCAGTGATTTCATTAATTGAGGAACTTCCTGATATTCTGGTGGCAAATAAACTATAGCTCCTGTTTTTGAATCTCTGATCACATTTTGGCCATCGCGAAAGTGTCCCTTTAGTGTGCCTTCAACTATTCCCTTCTCCAACAATCGATGCACTTCGAGTATTAAAGACCCGGTTAAAATATTTCCCTGGTCAGCCTTTTCAAAAAGGAGACTCCTTACTTTCGCGTAATTAAGAACTTCCTTTAAATTGCGTTCCTGCCTGAAACCATTTAAATTTCCACTCAGTGCCTTTGTGACTTGTTTTAAGGTGAGTTTGTTGCCTTCTATTCTGGTTGAATAATGGACAGCATCGACATTGGCCAGTGCCATTATTTCAAGTTCGTTATCAACTGAACCGGATATTGCTGAAAGCTCACCCTGCATTCTGGCAATTTCCTCAAAGTTTTTGAGGATAATATTATTCAATGTATAATTGGGAAGATATTGTTCCATAAATGTATTATAATATTCTTTCACTATTCTTTCAATATTCTTTCACTATTTTTAAATCTGTTGACATTTCAAATAGTTTTAATAACAATGCAACTATGAAACAAAGCCAATGCGATTTCGCTGCAATCATATATGGTATAAAGAAAAAACATGAACAAAAAATTAAAGTTTAAAAAACAGACTGAAAATTCTCTGGAAGAGCAATTGGCGTCCATGGAAAAACAAAAATTGTTGGAGCTATTCACCAGTCTCATGAAGCAAAATGCTGAAATGGCGAATCAGCTTGGTTATGCAGATTCTCAAGGTTCATCTTCAAGATGAAAATTCTTATCTTCAGCTGCGTCTCAAAACTTTGAAAACCGGCAGTGACTATTGGGACTTGGTTGATTTTTATAAGAAACATAATAAACTGCAAGAAGCGCTGGAAAATGCTGAAAAGGGGATTAGGCAGGGTGAGGGACGGTTAACCGAACTTTTTGAATTTCTTTTTAGCCATTACGCAGCGATCAAAGATACAATAAACCTGGAAAGGATTGTAAAAACTGCACTCCAAAAGAAAACAGATGAAAAGAATTTACTGGATAAGCTTTATGAATATTACAAAAAAGAAAAAAACTATGAAATGGCCAAAGGAGCTTTGCTCGAAGCACAAAAACATGCGCGGTATAATAGTTATTTCCATGAATACAAACGATTAAAAATATTTTTAAATGAAAGCGATTTTAAAGAAATTGAACCTCCTTGGCTTGAAAAAGTCAAAAAGGAAAACGCCCATGATTATATCGAAATTTGCCTGTATAAAAACCTCAAAGCCGAAGCCCTGCAAATGCTTTTGAAATCGGTAAAGATCAGAAACCGTTTTTACGAAGACGATTTCGATAAATTCGCTGAGAAGTTAAAAACCGACTACCCTAAAGAGATCATCGATTATTATTGGAAAATCGCTAGGGATTTTATATTGCAAAAAAAACGGAATTCATACTCCAGTGCCGTCCATTATCTCAAAAAAGTTAAATCGATTTACCTTAACATTCTCAAAGACTCACCCACCTGGAAAGATCGCCTTTCCGCTCTCAGAACCGAATTCAAAATTTGCCGCGCTTTCATCGAACCATCCCAGGGGTTGTAGCTGTAAAGTGAAAACTCTAAAACGAATGGAGGCTGTAATGGAAAAAATATTAGCTATCAGGTCTAAGCCCCAACGGCTTAGAACCCAATTCAATATCGTATAAGAAAAAGCTGGGGAAGAAAACAAAGAAGTGATATAATATGAAGTAAGAAAAACTTACCGTGGATGTGAATATGATTGATACTGAAGTTACCAGCCTTTCTTCAAAGGGGCAGGTTGTAATACCTGAACGGATTCGGAAAATTCTCAACCTGGCCACCGGTTCGAAATTTATTGTAATTACGGATGGTTTGAATCTTCTTTTAAAGCCTTTGGAAGAGCCCAAAATGGAAACATTTAAGGTTCTTATTGCAGAAAGTCGAAAGTTTACCAAAAAGTTTAAAATTAAAAAACAAGATTTAGAAAAAGCCATCAAGGATGTACGCCGTGAGAGCTGTTCTTGATACAAATATCCTGTGTCTGGAATATTTTGGGCTGGAACGCCATCTCGAATTCTAGAGTCATGGATTTCCGATCGTTTTGAATTAATCGTTTCAGAAGAAATTTTCTATGAATATTCGAAAGTTTTGCTCAGG
>JBAXOR010000036.1:0-8172 GCA_037133155.1 Chrysiogenales bacterium
GAATTACAAGAAGAATATGATCTATTGAAAAAGCTGCAGACTTTCCTGGAGAACGGCCATCCTTTGCGCGAATACCTATTCAGCGAAAAAGAAGACTTGCTGGTGCGCGGTTTCAAGTTCCTTTCGGCCAAGCCATTGCTCAACCTGATCAATGCCGATGAAAACACGATAAAAACCTATAGCGCCGTGATCAGCGCCGTGAAGGATAAAAAAACCACCGCCATATTCGCCGCCAAAATCGAGCAGGAGCTGCTGGAACTGACTGCGGAAGAAAGGCCGGTTTTTCAAGCCGAGTACGGCCTGCCGGACTACCGCTACATCCGCGACGAATTCATCAAAACCAGTTACGGACTGATGAACCTGATTTCGTTCTTTACCGTGGGCAAGGACGAAACCAAAGCCTGGACCATCGAAAATGGATCTGGCGCCTTCATCGCTTCCGGCAAGATCCACAGCGACATCCAGAAAGGTTTCATCCGCGCCGAAGTTATCGGCTGGCAGGATTTCCTGGACTGCAACGGTTTTGCCAAGGCCAAAGAAAAAGGATTGCTGCGTTTGGAAGGCAAGGAGTACATCGTGCAGGACGGGGAAATCGTCCATTTCAGGTTCAATACCTGATCCACTTCGTGACGCGAAACACGTAACGCGTGACGCGAAGCCGCCATCGCTCGAAATTTTTTAAAGCTTTTTATTCTTTCGCATTACGCATCACGCCTAACGCCTAACGAAGCTTCACTTGCCCAAATACTTCACAACCATCAAGGTGATGTCATCGGAAAAATCCTGTCGCCGGCAAAAATTTGTCAGGTCTTCAATCAGGGCCGCCTGCAAGGCGGCGGCAGACAAATTTCGCCGCGAAACTGCGGCAGCGCCCAGCCGGGCCAGGGAATATTCTTCTTCTTTTTCATTTTCAGCTTCGATCACACCGTCAGTGTACAAAATCATTATATCGCCCGGCTGCATGGCGAAGCGGGAAACGGGATACACGACATCGGCAAACATGCCTACCACCGTTCCGCCAGCATCCAAGGATAAAAGCTCCGTTCCACGCACGACTAGCGGCGACGGGTGGCCGGCATTGATATAAGCGAGAATACCCGCTTCGCGATCCAGCTTGGCGGTGAACGAGGTGACGAATAAATTAGGTTCAGTGGTTTCGGCGATCAGGCGGTTCAAGTGGCTGATGGTCGCGGGAATGTCTCCGCCCTGACGCAGCTGAAAAACAAAACTACTGCGAAAGATGGCCATCAGCAATGAGGCGGGGACCCCGTGCCCGGAGACGTCGTTGACGCTGAAGATGATTTCCCGGTCATTGAGCGGTATGATTTCATAATAGTCGCCGCCAACCTTGGAACTGGGAATGTTTAAAAAAGCGATGTCCAATCCGGGGAATTTCTGTGGCTGCTGCAGCAGGAACGACTGCTGGATATTGCGGGCAATCTGCAGCTCCTTTTCCATTTTTTCCTTTTCCAGCAACTGGCGGTAAAGCTGGAATTTTTCAATGGAAATGGCCATGAATGTCGCCAGACCGCGGAAAAGGGCGGCCGCTTCCTCGGAAATCATTTTTTCGCTACGGATGTCCAGATATCCCAGTACGGCGCCTTCCGCGCGCAGAGGGAAACGACCGCCAACACGGACGATCGCGGTTCTCAGACACTCCGCCTCATCCTTTTTCCGGCTGCAATTGGCAAGCAGGTCATATTCCCTATTTTCGCTACCGACGTACACGCATGCGGCCAAAGGTTGGATCTCAGCGCAGATAATCTCTTTGATGGCCATTAACACCCCGCTGATATCTGCCGAAGCGGATATTTTTTTGCCCAGTTCGATCAGCCTCTCCTTGGCCAGCGTTTCGCGGGTGATGGCGCGGAATAAAACGGCGTTATGCAGGGGAATGGCCAGGAAGCCGGCCATCTGCTCCAGCACATGCAAATCGTCACTGCTGAATTTTCCTTGCTTTTTGTTTACGGCCTCCAGCACCCCGAGCACGCGGCCGTCCATCTGCACCGGCACCCCCAGCAATGAACTGGTATGAAACAGTGTTTTCTGGTCGACCATGCTTGTGTAGCGCGGATCACGCCGGCAGTCATTAATGATCACTCCCTGCCGCTGTTCGGCGATCCAGCCGGCCACCCCCTGCCCTTTTTTAAGGATAATCTGCTTTAAAGCCTTTTCATTTTCACCGGTGGCCGTCTCAAACGTCAACTCTTCCTTTTCCGGGTCATAGATGAAAATGGAAGCCTCTTCACTGCCCATGTATTCCTTGATGCTGGCAGTGATTTTTCCCAGCAGCGCTCCGAGATGCACCTCGGAATACAAATCAAGAACCTCTTCCTTGAAACGACTTATGCGGTCCAGCATGGCTCCTCACTGCCGCTAACTATAATCAAAGGAGAAGTAAAAGTCAACGCCCAGCAGCGGCCAGCAACAACGTGGCCCAAAAATCAATGCTTTTCTGAAAGGAATGCAATAAATAATGAAACCGTGAACAGCCGGGGATCAGCGGTTGAATATATGGGCGATGGCCTGGTCGATCAGTTTATCCAGATTTTCCGGATACCAGTGGCCGATATCCGGGGTGACCATAAACTGATATTGCAATCCGAGATTCCTGAACCTGTCGGCCAGCTGGCGCTGCCGATCGAGCCGGTTGTCCATTGCGGTTGACAGGATGGTGCCGCGCACGCCCAGACTAACGGCCTGGCGGATATCCTCGTCGCGGATCCCTTCGGGAACTTCCGGACAGAGGGCGATGAAACCGCTCACCGGCAAACCGTTTTTCATGGACATGGCCAGGGAAGCGAAACCGCCAGAAGAAAAACCGCCGATAATCACCCTTTGCGGATCGACCGGGTAGGCAGCACAGACCTGGCCAAAAGCATCGGCCAAGTCCTTTTGGGTCCTGGCCGCATCCTGCCAATGAAACCCGTTCATTCCGGCCACCTGGGAGGACTGGACGAAAGCCACAATGAACTCATTTTTCAAGCGCAATGACCACCATTGCGGCTTGAAATCTTTCAGGGTTTCCCCGCCGCCATGCAAGGCCAGGAACAAGGGATATTTTTTAGCAGCATCGAAACCTTCGGGAGTGATGACTTCCAGCTCAATTCGCGCTTGCTCTTGGGCGGCAGCCAGCAGCTCGTTGTTTCTCTTTTCAAAGGCCTGAAAACTGCGCAGCGGCTTCAAGGGAGCGAACTCCGGCTGGGTGAAATCCCAGATGCCAAAGAAAATGCCCTGTTGGTTGGCTGCGGCCAGGGCTTTGACGGCGCCTTTGTATTTTTTCAATTGCACCCTGACGTAAGCCAGGTTGAAACTGTTGGCCAACAAGCGGTCGGGGAATTGTTTCACGGCCGCTTGCAGAACTTCCTCAGCCAAAGCGAATTTTTTTTCATTGATGAGCTGCCCCAGGTACTGGCGCATTTCTTTGTATGTGGCAAAATTATTCACTGCAGCCGTTATACAAAAACCGGAAAGGACCAGGATGATAATGCTGGCCAATATTTTTTTCATAAAACCCTCCTGTTTGAGTATACGTTGACAACGTTAAGTTGGTTTTGCTACAGGTAAAAAATAATGATGGAATAACACCAAGCGGATTGATGAATGTTAAAAATCCAAAAAATTGCCAACACCGATTCTACATAATTTTTTTAAAAATAAATAAAACTGATTTTTTTTGAACCAACTACTATGTTATAACGTATACTGGTTATGAGCAAGAACATGGCAGAAGAAATCGACAACAAAGTCACGCAGTTACGCAAAGGTATTTTGGAACTGGCCATCATGGCCGCCCTTTACCATAAAACCCATTACGGCTATTCGCTGGTCCGCAACCTGGCCGGTTCGGGTTCGGTGGAGCTAAAGGAAGGCACTATCTACCCCATCCTGGCCCGATTGGCCCGCGAAGGGCTGGTACATTCCGAGTGGATGGAGTCCAGCCAGGGACCGCCGCGCAAATACTACTCATTGTCCACCGGCGGCCGCTCTGTCTTTGAATCCCTGCAAACCGAGTTTCAGAGCCTGGTGCAATTGGTCGCCAGTGCCAGCACCGGCCAAACTGAGGAAGGACAGGCAAAAACGACAAAAAAAATCACCGTGAGGAGAAATAAAGATGAATAACCATTTCCCGTTGACAGCGGAAAAAATAGTTGCCGACTATTTGGAAAAAATGAAAATGCACCTGAAAGGCATGAACGAAAACGACCAGAATGAGATCCTGGCCGAGATCCGCTCCCATATCTATGAATCTTACAACGCCGAAAAAGAAGGCGACGACATCGACCGCATACTAAAAACACTGAAACGCTTGGGAGAACCAGCCGAAGTCGCTGCCAGCCGCATGGGTGAAAGCGTGTCGCTGCTGGGGCAGAAAAAGAAATCGCTGCTCTATATTCTTTCAGGTTTCCTGATCATCTTCTTCGCCGCTCCCCTGGGCATGGGCGGCTTGGGCGTGATCGCCGGCCTGCTGGCCGCTCTGCTGGGTTTGCTGATCGCTTATTTCGCCACGGCCGTGAGCTTCGTGGTCAGCGGTTTTATCTGCGCCCTGGTCGGCTTGATCGCCATCATCTCTCCCGACATATTCCTGGAAATTAACCGCTGGGCCGGGGAAGCCATATTCCAATTCGGCCCCTTCCAGAACCACCCGCAGATAGCCGGCGTACTCACTTTGATCATCGCCATGATGCTGGCCGCCCTCGGTCTGCTCATGCTCTGGTCGGGCAAGCACATCTGGCGCGGTTTTCGATACGTGCTCAATCTGATGCTTGACAAGATCCGGAAAATATTCTCCCGCGGCCGTAAAAAAACGTGATGCAAATGTGCAGTTCACAATCAGAATTGACTGGATTTTCGAACGCCCATGAATTGAATTCCGCCCGGCAGTGAACCTGGCACCAATAAAATACGTTATCGTATTGATTGCGGAGGTTGAACATGAATGAAAACGGGTTGAATGGTTCACGGCTGGCGGCTCTCGGTGGGGGAATCATTATCACTCTGTTGGGGCTGATTTTTCTGCTGGACAATTTTTACAATTTCTTAAGCGTCGGCCTGCTCTGGCCGCTTTTCATGTTGATCCCGGCCATCCCATTGGGCCTGGCCTGGGCGGAAAAAGGCAAAGCAGCGGCTGCGGTGGTTGTGCCAATCACCATTCTTGTCTTTTACAGCGCTTACTTTCTTTGGCTCAATTATACATCCTGGGCGTATTCAGCAACCACCTGGCCCAACTACCTGATAGGGCCGGGTTTGGGTTTACTATTTCTTTATTTAATCAAACGCAAGGGCGGGCTGCTGGTAGCGGCTTTTATTTTACTGGGATTGGCCGCGCTTTTTTTATGGAACCATTTATGACAATTCGCTGGCTTTGGGCGTTTTCCTGATCCTGGCCGGAACCCTACTCGTGCTGCAGCACTTCTTGGCGAAAAGCGACGCTTGAACAGAGGTAAGTAAGTCGTTCACAGCCAAACGATCCGCATGGCCGCAAAATACCGGATCTGCACGGTCTATTCGGGCTTGAAAATATTTCAGGATTACCCCTGGACCGGAGTAGGCAGCAATAACATAGAAAAAGTCATAACCGCGAACAAATCCAGGTATCTCCACCCACAGGCTGAAAAAATTAATCCCCACCTGCATAACAATTTTTTGCAGATACTGGCCGAAAGGGGGATTTTTGCCCTGGCCAGTTTTTTCCTGGCCTGCGTGCTTATTATCTGGCAGTTGCTTAAAAAGATAGCCAAAGAAACTGGGGATCGGCGCTTCATTGCCGCTGGAGTGCTTTTCGCTTTCATCGGATTTTTGGTCGCCGGATTGTTCGAGTACAATTTTGGCGACAGCGAAATCAAATTCATTTTGTTTTACTTTCTAAGCCTGCCTTTCTTAAAACTGACCCAGCAGAGCTGGATAAGGCTCTGAAAGGGGATGATTATGTTCAAATTGAAAAGAATTGTTGAAATTTGTTCCTGTTTCGCTGAAAAAAAGATCCTGGTGTATGGGGATATTATTCTGGACCGCTATATTTTTGGCCAGGTCGAACGTATTTCTCCCGAAGCCCCGGTGCCGGTGGTCAAGGTCAGTTCGGAAGAATTACGTTTGGGCGGCGCCGGCAATGTAGCGGCCAACATCGACCAGTTGGGCGCCTGTGGCCTGCTGCTGGGAATCATCGGTAATGATGGCTTGGCCGCGGAAATAATGCGGATCAAAAAAACCGATAATTTGGTAATCAGTGATCCGCAAAACAAAACCATCAGCAAAACCCGGATTATTTCCCAGCGTCAGCAAATTGTCCGCGTCGACCGCGAAGGAAAGATTGTCCTTAGTAATGCCATTTTAAAGCGGATTCGCGACACCATTAACGCCGCTCAAATCGATGGCATCATTGTTTCCGATTACGCCAAGGGCACGGTCAACGCTGAGGTGATGGCCATCCTCAAGAACCGGGCCGCGGCCGGCGGCATACCCATCATTGTCGACCCCAAACCGCCCCATTTTGCTTTTTACCGCGCTGTGACCGGTATCACGCCGAACCTGAAAGAAGCTGAGGAAATGTTCGGTAAAACCATTGACACGGACGACGATGCCGCCCTGGCCTTGCAGTATATCCGCCGCAAATTCCGTACGCAGTTCACATTAATTACCAGGGGCGGCATGGGGATTTCAGCGGCGGCCAAAGGCTGCAAAATATTTCACCTGCCCGCGTTCAGCCATGAAGTATTCGATGTCACCGGCGCCGGCGATACCGTAGTTGCCGTCCTTACCCTGGCCCTGGTTTCGGGCGCCACTTTGCGCGAAGCCGTGGCTCTGGCCAATGCCGCCGCTTCCATCGTGGTGGAAAAGATCGGTACCTCGCAAGTCAGCCTGGAGGAATTAAAAGCCAGACTTTTATTTATCCAGACCCAGCAGAGCTGGATAAGAGCCTTAGATAACAAATTCAAAATTTGTTCTAACAAAGCTAACAAATTTAAGAATTTGTTATAAGGCTCTTAAAAGACATTGAACCGCCTGCAATTACTTAAAACCCTGGCCCCCGGCTTTCTGCCCCTGATTGTTTTCATTGGCGCCGATGCGCTGTGGGGGACAAAGGTCGGTCTTCTCGTCGCCATCGCCTCCGGCCTTATCGAGCTGGGGGTCTCTTATGCCCGGGAAAAGATCTGGGACCGTTTTGTGCTGTTGGACACGTTGCTGATTGTGGGGATGGGTGGCATATCGCTTCTGCTGGAGAATGACATCTTCTTCAGGCTGAAGCCGGCCATCGTCGAGCTTGTTTTCTGCCTGGTCCTGGCCGTCTCGGTCTATTCGCCCGTGAACGTCATTTTGGCCATGTCCCGCCGCTATCTCAAAGGAGTGGAACTCGGAGAGGAGCAGGCGAGGGCAATGACCCACAGCATGAAGACCCTGTTCTTTATCTTCCTGGCACATACGGCCCTGATCATCTATGCCGCCTTCGCCATGTCGGCCGCGGCGTGGGGCTTCATTTCGGGCGGCCTGTTCTATATTCTGTTTGCCGTTTATTTTCTCGTGGAGTGGCTTCGCAACCGCAGGCGCGCCCGTCTCGTCCTGGCGGCACATGCTGCAGAGGAGTGGTTCGACATCGTCGATGCGGAGGGAAAAGTGTGCGGCAAGGCGCCGCGCAGTATCTGCCATTCCGGACCGGGACTCTTGCATCAGGTGGTCCATCTCCATGTCATCAATGCGGAAGATCAAATTTTTTTACAAAAACGATCTTTGAAAAAACAAATCCAACCTGGGAAATGGGATACGGCCGTTGGCGGTCATGTACAAAGCGGTGAAAATATCGAATCGGCACTGAAAAGGGAAGCCGAAGAAGAACTCGGTTTAAACAGTTTTAAAGCCCTGGCGCTGGCCCGTTACCTGTGGGAAAGCGCTATCGAATCGGAATTGGTGTATATGTTCGTCACCCGCACCGATCAGCCCCCGCGCCTCAACCGCCAGGAGATCGATGAGGGAAAATTTTGGAAAATAAAAAAAATCAAGGCCGCTCTGGCCAAAAATATATTGACCCCAAATTTCGAATTTGAATTTGCCATTCTGCTGAAAAATATTTTCAAGGAATCTTGAAAGAAAAGGGCGGTGTTTAAAACCGCCCTTAAGTAAAAATTCATGTAGCCCGTAGGGGAATTGAACCCCTCTTATAAGATTGAAAATCTTATG
>JBAXOR010000037.1:0-8119 GCA_037133155.1 Chrysiogenales bacterium
AAAACATCTGGAGATGGCTCCCTGTCTTGATTGTTGTTTTCATTCTCATCACTAACACACTCATCATTTTTTGTATGAGAATTCAAAAAGGAGTTATTTTCTTTTTCATGAAAATTTATATGCAAGTCATCAAAAATAATGACTCTCTTTTTAACTTTTCTCAAGGGATCGAAAGGATTTGTAAAAGGGTCTGATGATACGGATTGCATCTTAACGTATCTTCTACCAAATCGTGGGTTAAAGTCAAAAAATCTCTTAAGTTTATTAAACAATTTATGAAAATATTCGTGTCGTTTTTCCATGCATAATGAATAGGTTACGATAAAATAATAATGCAAATAAGGTCGCATAATTTCTAAAAGTTTATTCTTTGGAAAGTCAAAATCTATATTTGTTTTTTTCAATTGCTGATAATAAGTGAGCATATGAGATGCGTCTCGAAATCAATATCTCGCCATGAAGGTAGACCAGAGTTTCAATCGTGGGATTGTCTTGGCCTTTATCTTCGGTTTGAATATGAAAAACCTCATTGCGGTACTTGATATCTGTGTTATAACCCACAATCATGATTTTATCATAAAGAAAAAATATCCCTCTGTCAAGATCATGAAAACCACATCACCCCGATCGGGTAGATTAATCAGTGGCCGCTTCAGGTTCCGCCTTAACTCCGTACCCCGTGAATGCTGACCTGAACCTCTGCGCACGGGTGCAAGCCCATCGCGGGTTGGATAAACGACAGCAGGCCAGGTATTCCCGGCATTATTACGATTTGTCCTTGGGAGTGCATTCTTCCGGAGTCGTATCTCAAGAATAATCTTTTAAAACAACGTTTTTTGCGGCGGGGGCGGTTTTTTGTGGAAATAGCGGAAAGCTTTTTCGGTGGCCAAACGGCCGCGCGAGGTGATCTGCAGGAATCCTTCCTGGATCAGGTAGGGTTCGTAGATATCTTCCAGGGTGTTTTTTTCTTCCTGCACTGAAGTCGACAGGGTCGAAATGCCGACCGGGCCGCCGCGGAAATTGTCGATGATGGTCAAAAGAATTTTGCGGTCCACTTCGTCAAAACCGGCTTCGTCAACTTCCAGGGCCTTGAAGGCGCTGGCCGCCACATCCAGGTCAATGCCGGTCTTGCCCTGGATCTGGGCAAAATCGCGCAGCCGGCGCAGCAGCCGGTTGGCGATGCGCGGCGTGCCGCGTGACCTGCTGGCCACGGCAGCGGTGGCCGCGGCATCGATGCGGATGCCGAGGATGGCGGCGCTGCGGCGGATGATCTCGGACAAATCGGCGTGGTTGTAAAAATCAAGGTGGAAGGTGATGCCGAAGCGGTTGCGCAGCGGGTTGGAAAGGAGGCCGGCCCGGGTGGTGGCTCCGACCAGGGTGAAGGGCTTGATATCCAAAGACAAGATTTTGGCTCCCGGCCCCTGGCCGATCAGTATATCGATTTTAAAATCTTCCATGGCCTTGTATAGAATTTCCTCCAGGGCCGTGCGCAAACGGTGGATCTCGTCGATGAACAACACCTCGTGCATTTCCATATCGCTCAAAATGGCGATAATATCGCCTTTCTTTTCCAGGACCGGGCCTGAAGTGCATTTGATCCCCGCCCCCATTTCAGCGGCCGCGATATGGGCCAGGGTGGTTTTGCCCAGGCCGGGCGGACCGTGCAGCAAGACATGATCGAGGGCTTCGCCGCGCTGGCGCGCCCCCTTGATATAGGTTTTCAAATTGGCTATTTTCTGTTCCTGGCCGGTGAATTCCCGTAGCAGGGAAGGGCGCAGACTTTGGTCCAGTCCGAAGTCTTCGCTTTTTTCAACCGGGTTGGTGATGTTTTCCGGGTTCATGGCTTCATTTTTTTCATGATGATTTTGAAGAGTTCTTCAAAACCAGCCGTAGGCGGATTTTCTTTCAATATGCGGTTGACGGTTTCCCTGGCGCCCTTGAGCGGATAACCGAGATTGGCCAGCCCGGAAATCAGGTCGGAGCGCAGTTGGGCATTGGGGTCGGGAATTTCATTTTGGAATTCGAGCTTGCCGGTCAATTCCAGGATGAGACGCTGGGCCGTTTTCTTGCCGATACCGGGTATGGAACTGATCCCGGTCACATCGGCGCCGGCGATGGCGGCGATCCATTCGTCGGCGGCCATGGCGGATATGCAGGACATGGCGATTTTGGGACCGATGCCGGAAACGGAGATCAGCTTTTCAAAAAGGGCTTTTTCCCTGGGCTGCGTAAAGCCATAGAGAACCACGTCCTCATCCTTGATTTTTAAAATCGTGTGCAAGATGACATCCTGGTTTTCCCGCAACTGCGGATAAGCCGAAACCGGGACAACCAGTTGCAGGATGATCCCCGCTCCAGTATCCACAGCGACCCGCCCGGGCGCGGAGGCGAAAATTTTACCACGCACCATCGCGATCATCGGCAATTCACCCCATGGCAATAAGCCACGGCCAGGGCGTCACTTTCATCCAGACCGAGTTTTTTGTCCCTGATGCCCAGGACCAGGACCGCCATTTTCGCCAGTTGCATTTTTTCGGCATTACCGTAGCCGGTCAGGGCCAGCTTGACTTCCCGCGGTGAATAAAGACGCATGGGGACCCCACGCTGCAACATGGCGGCCAGGGCCACGCCGCGCACCATGGAGAGCAGGGACATGGAATGAATATTTTTGCCTAAAAAACCTTCTTCCATGGCCGCTTCGTCTATGGGAAATTGAGTAGTCACCTGATTGAGCCTGGCCCACAGTGTCTGCATGCGGCTGACAAAATCTTTTTCCTTCAATTTGATCACTTCGGAATGGATATACGCAAAATGGTTTTGATCTTTTTTCACCAGTCCGATGCCGAAACTGAGCGAACCGGGATCTATTCCCAGAATCAGCATCAGCCTTTGTTGAATTGGTCTATGATTTCATCGGCGATGTCAAAGTTGGCCCAGACATTCTGGACATCCTCCAGTTCTTCCAGCTTGTCGTACAGCTTGAGCATCTGCTCGGCGTGCCTGCCTTCCAGTTTGATATAGGTGGAGGGAATCTTGGACATTTCAGCCGATTCGACAGCGATATTTTTAGCTCTCAGGGCCTGATTTACCTTGTCGAAGTCCTCGACCGAGCAACTGATTTCATAATTATCGCCTTCCTTTTTCATATCCTCGGCACCGTTTTCCAGGACGATTTCCATAAGTTCATCTTCACCAATGGCCGACGTGGCAACGATGATTATGCCTTTGCGCGTAAACATCCAGGACACGCAACCCTGCTCACCCAGATTGCCGTTGAACTTGTTAAAAACGTAGCGGACTTCGGAAACAGTGCGGTTCTTGTTGTCGGTCATGGCTTCGACCAGTAGGGCCACGCCGCCGGGACCGTAACCTTCGTAGGAAAGTTCTTCGTAATTGACCCCTTCCAGTTCACCGGTGCCGCGCTGGACGGCCTTCTTGATGTTGTCGGAGGGCATGTTGGCCGCCCGCGCTCCATCGATGGCATGGCGCAGACGCGAATTGGATTCGGGGTCGCCGCCGCCGGAGCGGGCGGCAATGGTCAATTCCCTGATAAATCGGGTGAATATCTTGCCTCTTTTGGCATCGGTTGCGGCTTTCTTATGTTTAATCGAACTCCATTTGGAATGTCCTGACATGGTTATCTCCTTATTGATATTTTTTTTTGTTCCTGGGCAAGACAGGTATTGTTAAATTTTTGCCTGGCCTGGGTCAGCATTTCATCCAGTTTTTCGTCAGTGTACTCGGGATTAAAATGAAATAAAAATAACTTGTTAACTTTACACTGTTCGGCGTTGCGCACCGCCATGGAAACCGTGCTGTGGCCATAGCCTTTTTTGGAGTTTCCGGCATTGATATAATCCGCGTCCAGGTACTGGGAATCATGAATCAGGATGTCGGCGCCGTTGATGAAACGGCTGATGGCAGCGTCAAAACCATCGGGGCTTTCGACATCGGTGGCAAACACCACCCGCCTCCCGCCATGGGCAAGCTGGTAGATGATCACTCCCAGCCGGGGATGGGAATCGTGTTTGACGTGGGAAACCACAATATCGTAATCCAGCCTGATGAGATTTTTCGCAGGGTCCGGTTCCAGCGGCTGGAAACTGAGGCTGGCCTTGATGCCTTGCAGGGTGATCGGCGAATAGGGTGGTAAAAAAAGCGCCTCGATGGCCTGCCGGAAACTGTTGCCCGGGATTTCCGGGCAATGGATAATGATTTCCATCT
Source organism: Chrysiogenales bacterium (assembly GCA_037133155.1). Lineage (GTDB taxonomy): Bacteria > Acidobacteriota > Aminicenantia > UBA2199 > UBA2199 > UBA2199. Next base: position 4,225 of record JBAXOR010000037.1, read on the forward strand.
GCGGATTGAAGAGCGGCTTGAAAAAAGGCAGGCCCTGGATATGATCAATATGCAGATGGGTCAGGAAGAGGTGGATTTTTCCGCCGTTTTCAAGACTCTGGTCCAGGTAGCGTCCGGCCTGGACAATGCCGGTTCCGGCGTCAAAAATCACTGTCTGGCCGTTGATTTCAAAAAGAATTGAGGAAGTGTTGCCGCCATAACGTAGCGTGTTTTTACCGGGAACGGGATAACTGCCGCGCACACCGAAAAAGGTCAGTGACATTTCATTTTTCATAATTTATAATTTTTTAGAACCTTGTACACGCAAAAATCACCGCACATGGAACAGGCATCGGTCTGCGAGCCTCGCCTTTTTCGGACTTGCCTGAATTTTTCAGGATCAATACACAGCTTTTCCTGTTCAGCCCAGTCCAGCTTGCAGCGCGCTGCGGCCATGCGCCGGTCCCAATCCAGAGCGCCATCAAGGCCTTTGGCGATATCGGCGACATGGGCGGCGATGCGCGAAGCCATGATACCTTCCCGTACATCCTGAGCGTCGGGCAATCCCAGATGCTCGGCCGGTGTGACGTAGCATAAAAAGTCGGCTCCGGCGGCCCCGGCGATGGCGCTGCCGATAGCGGCCGTTATGTGATCATAGCCTGGAGCCACATCGGTAACCACCGGTCCCAGGACATAAAAAGGCGCCCCGGCGCAAACTTCTTTCTGCAGGCGGATGTTCATTTCGATCTGCTGGATGGGCAAATGGCCCGGGCCTTCGACCATGACCTGGACGCAGGCCTGGCGCGCCCGCTGGACCAGTTCCCCCAAAGTCAACAATTCTTCCAGCTGGGCCCAGTCGCTGCCATCGGCCAGCGCTCCCGGCCGCAATCCATCCCCCAGGGAAAGGGTGACATCGAACTCGCGGGCAATGGCCAGCAGCTGGTCAAAATGTTCAAAAAACGGATTTTCTTTGTTGTTATGCAACATCCAGCCGGTCAGCAGCGAACCACCGCGGGAAACGATACCGGCCAGGCGCGGCTTTTTTCTGAGTTTTTCGATGGCCCTCATGGTCAGGCCGGCATGGATGGTCATGAAGTCAACGCCGTCTTCGGCCTGACGTTGGATGTATTCAAACATCTGCGGCGCTTCCATAGAGACAAATGTCTTGCCCTGGCGCGGGGCCTCGACCATCATTTCATAGACCGGCACGTTGCCGAAGGGAATGGTCGCTTGCGCCAGCAGGGCGCGGCGGATGGCGGTAATATCGCCGCCGGTGCTTAAATCCATGACAGCGTCACAGCCGCAGTCAATAACAATCTGAATTTTTTTAACTTCATCGTCGAGGTTGGAAAAATCAGCGGAGGTGCCGATATTGGCGTTGATCTTGGTTTTCAGGCCTTTGCCGATGCCGATAGGTTTTAAATTTTTATGATTGCGATTGGCGGGGATCACCACCAGCCCGGCGGCAACAGCGTTGCGCAGTTCTTCTTTGCTCAACGCTTCCCGGGCGGCGACCGCTTCCATCTCCGCGGTTATGATTCCATTTCCGGCATTTTCGAGTTGCGTCATCATTCCTCGTTATCAATATTATATTATTTTCGATTGCAAATCAAGCGCAAGGGACCGACTGGCGCCGGGCCTTTGTGCTATAATCACGGGAAGAAACTCCATGGAAAACTCCATACTCAAACTTGAAGCGTCGGCAGGGTCGGGGAAAACCTATCGCCTGGCATTGGAATACATCGGCCGTTTGTTGCAAATGTTCGCCGAACTGGATAAAAAACCGGATAATTTCAAAGGAAGGCAAAAGGCCCTGGGTTCGATCCTGGCCATCACTTTTACCGTCAAGGCCGCCCAGGAGATGAAGAGCCGCATCATTGAGAAGCTGAAGAATTTTGCCCTCAGCACCGCGGGCCGGCAAATGAGCGCTGCCGACCAGGAATTCCTGGAAGAATTGGCTCAGGCGACCGGGCTCGACGAAAATAAAATCATCGTTATTTCCGGCCACCTGATCGAGACCATCCTGGCCAGCTACGACGACTTCAAAAAGGACATCAGTGACAGGTCTTTAATTGGCAGTTTTTGGAAAATCTTGCTAAGTGCTTGATTTCTTGAAAAACAGTCGATTTTTGAGGCAAACCTTCAAAGAGGTCCGTAAAGCATTTTATGGCATTGAGCTGGTAGTCTATTTATCCTGTATAGCATTTAATATTTTCAATTTGAGTTCTTCATCGTCGTCGATGGTCTCATTGATAATGGCATAGATGATGTCATGAAGAAGGTCCTTTTCGATTTTTCCTGCGGCAAGATGATAGCTGATATTTTCCATTTCCCGAATAAATTTGCCCGCGCAATACATATATCCATTTAGCAACAGAAATTGTGCGGACAACGTTATGGCAATCCTTTTGTTACCGTCCTGAAAGCAATGGAATTTGTTCGCACAAAAAAACAAGTGCGTAATTTTGTCCACGAACTCCGGGTAATAATCTTCATTTTGAACATGGAAAAGGACACTTTCCAATTTTCCGGTATCCAGAATACCCAGTGAGCCCCCGCCGGAAATTTCTACGGTTTTCCTGTGGATTTCAATTGCCTGATCAAGGGTAATGTAAACATAAGCCATCACTCGCGCTCCTTGAGCCGCTTCATGACATCCTTTGCTTCTTCCAGCCTCTCGGCAAGCTCCTTGCTCTTTTTACCAATAAAACGCTCGAATTCATCTACTTTCAAAGGCGTTATATAGTCCTTCAATTGAAGGTGCAGGGCATCCCGAAAAGCCAGATCACGACTGGCCATTTTATTACGCGCCTTTTCTATGAGTGGTTTCCAATGAGCTTGCAGTTCAAATTCGTTAAAAATGCAATCTGCTTCCAGCGGATACAGTTTTCGGTCTTTTTTTTTCGATTCTGTCTGTAGCACATCAGCCAAACCGCACTCATAGGACGAGATAAGATCGAGTATCTCCGAATAGAAAGTATCCCGCACCTTATCTTTTTCATGGAGCCGCAAAATTTTACGGTATTCCTGAGCGTTTTCCCTGAATATGCTTACATAAATTTTATCGGTGTAAATCGGATACTTCGCAGTTCCCATTTCCACACAATCCTTAAGCGCGTTGGTAAACTCCTTGCGGTAATTCTCTTCTTCAAAATAGGCAATTATAAAATCTTCATCCCGCTGGTTGATATATTTAGTTCCACCACCAGTGCGCTTGTTGATAGTATCTATGACAATATCCAGAATAACCCGGCGCAGCACCTTCGCTTTTTCACTTTCAGTAATCAGCATTGCAAGGTTCAGGAAGGCACGGAAATCAAAGACGCCCAACTGAGGTGTTTTTTTGATGTTGACGAAATATATTTCGTTAACATACTGCTCTTTAATAGCCAGCTTCAATTCATTCAACGAGTTACCTCGCAAGACTTCGTAACCATTATTTTTAAGTTCTTTTTCATTTTGGGCGATATAATTGTCAATAGTTCGGGGAGTGACCTCAAAGAAATCAGCTACCTGCTCCTTGATTGCAACTATTTTTCCATTGTATTCAATCCCTTTGACCCCAATGCTTTTCTTGATCTCTTCCACCGCATAAGGATTATTGAGTATGTTCTGCCTGTCAACCAATGAAACCGTTAAATCTTTTGCCATGGATTTCCCCTTACATGGTCCTGAAAATAATCTGGTTATTCTTTTCCTTTAAGCCGTGTTTGATTTTCGGTTCACCCCAGACATCGCGCAAATCTACTTTTTTAAGTTTGGATAATATTTTTTTCATGGTGAAACTGGTTTCATTATAGCAAGGTGGAAAATAAAATTAAAGCCCATTGCCAGTGATATCCGGGAGCAAAATTTTGCTCGGTGCTTTACTTCTTTGTTTGCATGAACTGCGATTCAATTGTCCAGAAAAACCTAA
>JBAXOR010000038.1:0-7914 GCA_037133155.1 Chrysiogenales bacterium
GCTTTTGTATATTCGGTGAACAACAAACGGCGGGAAGCCTGAACCGGCTTAACCTTTCCTCCATGATGGGAAGATTTTTCACTTTATCATACCATTTTCTAATATCCCTGAGAATTCTGGCCGCCTTCTTTGGAATAGTCCCGTCAGGCTTCGGGCCTACATTCAGCACATAGTTTCCGCCCATGGACATTATTTTCGCAATGCTCTGCATCAGGAAACGCCTGGAATAATAATCCTCTTTCTTCCGGTAACCCCAGCTCTGGTCGCCCACCGACTGGCAGGCCTCGGTCGGTCTGGAAACCTCACCGCCCGCCGGGACTTTCCTTTCCGGCGTGTCATAGTCACCCTTGTCATAACCGCGGTCGTTTATCATGATTCCAGGCTGAAGTTTACGCATCAGCCTGTTCAGCGAAGGATCTTTGACGCGGGGAGGAATATCCCAGAAAAATCCATAAATCCTGCCGTAGTTGGAGCAAAGTTCCGTGATCTGTCGCTTTACATAGGAGATGTATTTCCCCATATCGGGTTCGTCTCCGGGATTCTGCTCAAGAAGTTCGTGGTCGCCGCCCTGGTTGTTGCCTTCATTTATTATCCCGCCATCGGGCTGCTGCTGAGCGGGGTAATAAAAAGGCGCGAGCTGGCCGACCTGGCCGGATTTCTGCTCCTGCTGCTCCTGGTCGGCGTCGCCGGTTCCCTCGTCTCGCGGCTGATCGGCAAACTCCTAACCGGCGGCCCCCTGAAAGCCCTGGACCGTTTGCTGGGGGGCATTTTCGGAGTACTGCGCGCCATCCTGCTGTCTGGGATCGTTATTTACGCTTTCATCGCCTTCCCTTTGAACGAAGAATTGCTCAGACAATCGCAATTTGCAACTGACCTGGTCAGAGTCGTGGTGACGGGAGTGAAAATTCTGCCTCCCGCCGTGCGGGACAAATTAAAACTGCTTAAAATCTATGACTACCAAAAAAATAGCCGAAATCGCCGAACAATTTGAAGCCCTGACCATCAAGAATCAAATGAAGATTCTGGCCGGCAAAGCTGTTAACTCGCGCTACCTTTTTTATAAGGAGATCACCGAGGAATTTGAAAAGACCCTGATGCAGGCATTGCTGGAAAAATATGATTATAATGTCTTGAAGATGTCGCTAAGCATCAAGCTGCACCGCAATTCCATTGCCAAAAAGATGAAAAAAATGAAAATCAAGGATAAGAAAGTAAAAAGCAAGTAATGGCCGCCTGTTCAATATAAAACAATAGTCTTTATTTTTTTATTCATTTTCACTTTCGTAATCTGGCTTATCTTTAAAATCGAATAAATCTGTGTTATAAAGAATCGTTAAAATTAAGTTTTCCGGAGGTTGCCCTATGCTTTTGCATCAGGAATTTATTAAAATCGCCAAACAATATCCGGACAAGCTGGCCATCATTGACCGTTTTACCGACAAGAAAGTGACCTATGCCAAGGCCCTGCTGGCATCTCTGCTCCTGGCCAAGAAATTTCACAAGTATCACGACGGCTTCATCGGCATCATGATCCCCACCTCGGCCGGCTGCATGCTTTCCATTCTCGGAGTGCTCATGGCCGGAAAAGTGCCGGTGATGATCAACTATTCCACCGGAGCTGCCGGCAACGCCGAATACGCGCAGAAAAAGTGCGGTTTCAAGACCATTATCGCCTCCAGGGCGCTGCTGGAAAAGATCGGCTGCCGAGTGGTTTCGGGCATGGTCTTCATCGAGGATATCATGGAAGAACTCAGCCCCGCCGACAAGGTGAAAGCACTTTTAAAATCAAAACTTCCGCTCAGTATCCTGTTGAAAGCGGTCCATCAGGGCGAGCCCGACGACAACCTGGTGATCCTTTTTACTTCGGGCAGTGAAAAGGATCCCAAGGCGGTTCAGCTTACCCACCGCAACATCGGGTCGAATGTGATGGATATCGCCAAGGTCCTGACCGTGACCAGCGATGATATCATGCTGGCCAACCTACCGCTTTTCCACGTTTTCGGCCATAATGTCGATTTCTGGCTGCCTCTGCTCTTTGGCATGACCATTGTGGCCTATGCCAATCCCCTGGAATACAAGAAGGTCTGCTCCATCGTGCGCGAGGAAAAAGTTTCACTGATGGTCGGTACGCCCAGTTTTTTTTCCGGTTACCTGCGCCAATCGGAACCAGGCGATTTTTCCTCTTTGCGCGTCGCCGTGGCCGGGGCTGACAAGACCCCGGATTCTCTGCGCGCCGGGTTCATCGAAAAACACAACCTGGATCTATGCGAAGGTTACGGCACTACCGAAACCAGCCCGGTCGTCGCTACCAACCTGCCCGATGCCAACAAGCCGGGGAGCGTGGGCAGGGTGCTGCCGTCGGCCAGGGTGAAGATCGTTGATATCAACAGCGGTGAGACATTGCCGTCGGGCAATGAGGGTAAAATTCTGGTCAAGGGCGACTTGGTCATGAAAGGTTATTTCGATGACATCGAAGAAACCTCGCTGCGAATCAAGGATGGCTGGTACGAGACCGGCGACATGGGCCTCATGGACGAAGAAGGCTATTTGTGGCACCGCGGCCGACTGAAGCGTTTTGTCAAGATCGGCGGCGAAATGGTCTCCCTGGTCAGAGTTGAAACCGTGTTACTGTCTTTGTTGCCCGCCGGTGACGATTGTTGCGTGGTCGAGGTCCCCGATTCACTTAAAGGGGCCAGGATCGTCGCCGCCCTAACCAAACCTGTGAACGAAAAAAAGCTGCTGAAAGCCATGGCTGAAGAACTACCTAATATCGCCCTGCCCAGGCAATTTGTAGTTTTGGAAGATTTTCCCAAGATGGGCAGCGGTAAAATTGATTTCCGTGCCATCACCGAGTTAGTCCGCCAGCGTCTGCGGGGGAGTTCCGACTGAAACCGAATTGAAATTCGGCGAATCCGCTACTTTACAAAAAAATGAAAGTCGCAAGGGCTGCGGCCAGCAAATAAATTCCAAAGATGTGGAAGCGATTGTGATTGAGGATTTTTTTCAATTGGGTCAAGGTTAAAAATCCGATCAATGCCGAAACCAGAACTGCCAACAGCAAATAGGGCCAGCTAGCACCATGCCAGGGGATTTTATTTAATTCAAGAATTGTGGCGCCCAGGATGGCCGGAATGGCAAGCAAAAAAGAAAATCTGAAGGAAAATTCGAAACCCAATCCCAAAATCAGGGCTGCGGCGATGGTCATGCCGGAACGGGAAACTCCGGGAAGGATGGCGATGCCCTGGCAGATGCCGATAATAAAGGCGGCCGGGAACATGGCGATTTTTTTCACCCGCAAATATCTTGAGGCTAAAAGCGCGAGCGCGGTGAATAAAAAACAAAATCCCAGGTAGGTCGGTTTTTCAAAAAGTTTTTCAAAAAAATCCTTGAAAATGAAACCGATGACCGCCGTGGGCAAAGTGGCGGTCGCCAGCAGCAGCAGCATGCGGAAATTATCCTTTTCGTAAAACCTCAGCGCCAGCGGTTTCAGATCTTTGAAAAAAAAGATCACTACCGCCAACAGGGTGCCCAAATGAAAAAAAATATCGTAAACCAGCGGCAGGGTGGTGAAATTCAGGAGCTTCTGAAAAACCAGCAGGTGGCCGCTGGAACTGACCGGAAAAAATTCAGTAAGTCCCTGCACCAGCGCCAGCAGGATGATCTTGATGGTGAACGGCATTTTTAGCCTCCGATTTCCATTTGAACCTTGCGAATAATTTCGTCGACCTGGCTCTGAATCTTCTGCAGCTCTTCGGCTGAATCGGCTTCATAGCGGACCACGAGTGAAGGTTGTGTATTCGAAGCCCTAACCAGGGCCCAACCGTGGGTGAACTTGACCCGGGCGCCATCGATATCGATCACCGGCAGTATTTTTTTATAGTGGTCGCGGATGGCATCCACGATGCGGAATTTGACATCGTCACCGGCATCGACGCGGATTTCCGGAGTGTTGAACGCCTGAGGGATGGAGTCGTAAATTTCAGCCAGGGTTTGTGGTGCATTGCCCAGTATTTCCAGCAGCCGCGCGCCTGCGTATACGGCGTCGTCAAAGCCGAACCACTTGTCGTTGAAAAACACGTGGCCGCTGACTTCGCCCGCGGCCATGGCGTTCTCCTCGAATATTTTCTTTTTGATCAGCGAATGGCCCGCTTTCCACATAATGGGCACGCCGCCGTATTTTTTAATCTCGGAATACAAGACTTCGGACGCTTTGACTTCGGAGATGATCTTGGCGCCCGGATGGGTTTTCAGGATGTCACGGGCGTAAATGACCAGCAATTGGTCGCCCCAGAGGATACGGCCCCGGGAATCAACCACGCCCAGGCGGTCGGCGTCGCCGTCCAGGGCTATACCCAGGTCGGCGCCGGTCTCCTTAACTTTGGCGATCAGGTCCTGCAGGTTCTTGACCACGGTGGGGTCGGGGTGGTGGTTGGGGAAGCGGCCGTCTACGTCGCAGAAAATGGGAATGACCTCGGCGCCTAAACGGCGGTACAGTTCGGGAGCGGTGATGCCGCCGGTGCCGTTGCCGCCATCGACGACTACGCGGATTCTTTTCTTAAGCTTGATATTGTTTTCGATATAAGCCAGATATTCGGGCAGGATATCCTTGTGGTTGATACCGCCTTTTTTTTCAGCCGGGAAAGGACCGTCGCAGGCCAAACGGTAGATCTCTTTGATCTGCTCGCCGTAGAGCGCCGCCGTGCCGAGGAGGATCTTGAAGCCGTTGTACTCGCTCGGATTGTGCGAAGCGGTAACAATGACGGCGCCGTCCATTCTGTGTTTGAAGACGGCGAAATAGACCACCGGTGTGGGCACCAGCCCGAAGTCGCTCACCTTCAATCCGTAGCAGGCCAAAGTTCGGCTGAAAAGGTCTTTGATATGCTGCGAACTGGGCCGGCCGTCCATGCCCACGGCGATCTCTTTTTTTCCTTCGCGCACGTAAATGGCAGCCGTGGCCATGGCGATGCGCTCGACCGCCGTGTCGGCCAATTCTGTTTCCGCCAAGCCGCGGATGTCATATTCCCTGAAAATCTCTTCGTTGATCATAGGTTGTCCTCCTGCAATTGAATGGCAATTATACCGCAGAAACAGATGACGGGCAATTGTTCATTATGCAGCATAAATTATTCGCCGACTTTGGTTTATTGATTAAATATAACGGGGAAACTCAACCGTGCGAGGTACGAGCATTAGTTTGAGCATTTTGTTGGGTTGTATATGGGGGCCAGGGCTTGATCTTTTTCAGCACCGGGCCAAGGGTGCGCTTCGCCACTTCCGTATCGGGGGCGGCCTGGGCGCGCAGCTAGTAGCCGTTAAACAGGCCAAAGAACCGGCACAACCGCAAATCGGTATCCGCAGTGATCGAACGCTTGCCAGCGCCAATCTCGCTGATCCGCTGTGCTGGAATGCAAATTTCCTTGGCCCAACGATACTGGCTGAGAACCATGGGGTTTAGAAACTCTTCCAAAAGGATCTCCCCTGGAGTGACAGGTTCGAGCTTGCTCATAGCAGGAATTCAATTTTCATGAATGTTTTGGAAACATTGCCTCAAAAGAAACAGTTATTAATTTCCCGGCTTTAAAAGCTTTAAGCCGTTTTTCCGCTTCTATTGCCCATGCTTTATCAATTGCCGGATCGGGATTGTAAAGGCTGTTTACGAGAGCTTCAATAACAATGCAACGTTCGGCAGGCTTAAGAACCTTATAGCAAATTCTAAAATTTGTTAGTTTTTTAGAACAAATTTTGAATTTGCTATCTAAGGTTCTTATCCAGCTTTGCTGGGTCAGATTCAGTGCTTTATTTATAATGGTTTTTGTAGGTGACATTTGATTTTACCTCGACGTAAATTATAACATAAATTAAAATTATTTCGAAAACTGGTAGCGAGGGTGGAGGAAGAGTAGGGGCAAACCCCCGTGTTTGCCCTTTACTTAAAGATTTTTTATCAAGAACATGAAAAGAAGGGCGGATACGGGGCAGCACCGATTATCCGCTTATTCAAGCGGATTTAATTGGTCTGTCACCGAAGGGAATCCGCCCATACAAAAAATGAATCTTATCTGATCAGCGTTTGTTTCTTTCAATCGTGAATCGGGAAATATCTTTTTGCCGCCATGCCCCTGGCTCAGCGCATGCTGAAGCGCCCCATCGTATGTCAATCGTACCCGCTGCATTCTTCAAAATATCACAGTTTCCTCTAACCATCAGTAGTCGAATGAAAATCGAATGATAATCACTTTTTTGCTGGTGAAGAAGTAAAGAAATAAAGAACCGAGGGGGAAAGTGTGATCTCTATGGTTCTCGCTAATCTATAAAATCTTATAGCCTTTTTTTATTTCTTTAGCGAAAGGGTTGCTGCTGGTAAAGTCTTTTTTAGCGATAGGGTGGGGTTCGATGCGCAGGTCAAAATCTCTGCGCAGCCGCATTAAATTTGACAGCTCGCTTATGGTATCTTTATACCCTTCTAAAACGAGAGCGATATCAATGTCGCTGTCATTATTAAAATTGTTTCGGGCATACGAACCAAACAAAAAGGCTGCCTTTACATTATAATGCCGCTGAGCAACAAGGAAGCCAACGTAATCCCTGGCTATTTTTAAAGCATTTCTTTTATCCATAGCCTGAATTCCTTAATTTTAGCGACATGTTCGCTGGCAAATTTTTTCGTGCACAGTGTATAAAATTTCAATTTATAGTCATCATAACGCGCTTTTATATTGAAGCTTGTTAAAGTATCGAGGAAATTTTTTTGTTCTTCTGAAAGACTAAGTTTTGCCTTTTCGGCAATACGCAATAAATCATGTAGATAAGGCGTATTTGTGTCAATATTTTTTGTGTAATAGGCCTTCAGTAATTTTTCAATCACGATATGTCCGATGAATAACGCCCAGGGATAATTTTTGCCTTTGTATAAATAGTTCATGGTTGCAAAATCGTTATCTGAGGACTTCACCCAATATTTTGCAATTTCTTTCTTATCCATGAATAAATTATACCACGGAATAATTTATGCGCCAATTCCGCAAAAATAAAATCATTTCGCAAGCTGTTGACGAGGGTGGAGAAATAATTAAGAAAAATGGCTTTGCTGGGGTGAGGGCGCTGATGATTTCCGGAACCCGAAGACCAAATCCCTATAGCTTTCTCAAAAAAGGCGGAAAGCGATTTTTCCTTTCAGGCTACGCGCAACCCGGATTCAAGAGCTTCGATGATGATTGTTGAGGATGCTTTAAGTTTTTCAAATTCTTCGGGCGTATAACATATATAATCCACATGCTTGGGAAAAGGGATTTCTTTGAGCAATAGCGGCATGCGCTTGAGAAATGAAATTTTGGCGAAATACCTTGAGATCACCACTACGTCGATATCGGATTCGGCAACAGGCGTGCCCGAAACCCTGGAGCCGAAAATGATTACCATTTCAGCCTTAAAATCGGCTATCAAGCTGGGTAGAATTTCTAACTTGAACCGTTCAATCCAGTGATCGATCATTCTAAATCCTCCCCGGATATTTTTTTTAGTGACAATACCAAGGAAAATATCCGTTGGGCACGTTTTACTTTTTCTTGGGCTATTTCTTCCGAATACTCTTCAAAAGGGACGTGAAAACCCGCATCGGGATATCGGGCCAGCGTATAGTCAACAGTCAGGTCAAGAATGTCTTCGGTCGCTTCTTGGGGAAGTTTTAGTTCCCGGGCCATTTCGTCAATGTAATGTTTTTTGGGAACTTTTTGTCCCTGATAAGCGAAGACCGCTTTTAACAATTTTTCAACCGCCTGGTGGGACAAAAATGCGGCAATATCGAATCCACCGATGGGAATATTCTTCTCTGCCATTTCCAAATCATGCTTGGCCTGTTTGAACCATCTTGCCGAGATTTCCCTTGTCATGCAAGCATTTTATCATAAATTGAAG
>JBAXOR010000039.1:0-7896 GCA_037133155.1 Chrysiogenales bacterium
GTCGGAGCAGCTCGACACCGATGCCTTCGAAGCCTTTAAGGAGACGTCGCTGTTCGACAAGAAGACCGCCGCCTCGTTCCGCAAAAACATTCTAGCCAGGCTGGGCACCGAGGACGCCATGACGCTGTACAAGCGTTTCCGCGGCCGCGAGCCCAAGATCGAACCGTTGCTGAAAAAGCGCGGGCTTTTATAGGGAAAAACAAATATTTATCGGACAGGGCAGCCTTCATTGGCTGCCCTTTTTTTTAAGCTCCAAATCACAAGCACCAAGCACCAAACAAATCCCAAGTTCCAAATTCCAATGATCTAACCCAGATGAACTGGATAAGAGCCTTAGATAATAAATTTTCTGCACAAAAAGCATAGGAAATTTATTATAAGGCTCTAAACAAAAGTCCTTTCAGGTTTCTATTCTTCGTTTGGGTCATTGGGTTATTGGTGCTTGGAGCTTATTTGGAATTTGGTGCTTGAGATTTGAAAATTGAAGGGCGGGGACGGCCCCGCCCTCTTTAACATAATTTATTCTTTCTTCTCCGGTTCCGGCACGCGGAAACGGTCGCCGGTTTCCTTGATAATGCGCTGGTACCATTCCTTGGGATAGGGCGGGTGGGTGACCTTGCCCTGGCTGTCGCGCACGTTGCCGTCCAGGTATTTCCAGATCAGGAATTCACCCAGCTTTTTCCAACGCCTGAGCACGGCCTCGCCCTCGTTAACGCTATAGGCGGTCAGGTGGTCGCGCGCCAGTTCGGGGGAGCGCTTGAACAGCTCCAGGGCGGCGGCCTCGATCTCGGGTTGCAAGGCGATGAATTTCCCTTCCAGTTCGCGCTGCACGGCCTGCACATCCCAGATCATGTCGCAATAGCGTGAATACGTATAGTTGCTGACGAAGTTGAACACCCAGAACGCCGAGTCCCAGCTGAAGCGGCTGAAATCGCCGGCTTCCCTGCCGAAGCCTGCCGGCACCCGGCGCAATCCGCAGTACATGGGCATGTAGACGGTGCTGTAGGTGTCGTCCAAGCCGAACCAGAAAACTCCGCCGATAGGGTTGGGCAGCCAGGAGCGCGATTGGGTGACGAAGGAAAACCCTGTCTGCTGGGTGGATACGGCGCGCTCGAAAATATATTCTTCCTTGGTGTCCTTGTCCACTTTCCAGGTCATGGGCCGCCAGCGGTAGGGCAGTACGAACGGCCCGGCGCCGATGTCCTTGGTCATGTCCATCTCGGTTCCCTCGAAGTGGTCGCGCATCAGTTCCATGACGTCGCGCGCCGACAGTTTCTTGTCGGGCTTGATGAACAGAGGCATGGGTTCAGCCTCCGGTTTGATGCCCAGGGCATATTCCTTATAGGCGTCCATTTGTTTGGAGTCCGGGGTGATGCGGTGGAAGAACTGCCAGACGCGGCCTTCGCAGAAGCGCCGGGCGCCAAAGTCCGTCGGGGCATAGGCGTTGGCGAAGCTGAATTCGCCGTCGCTGCCCTTGAAATAGCCCTTCTCGCGGGCGAAGGAAATGACGTCGGGGGAGTGGAAGGTCGTCTGTTTCTTGTCGAAAAAGTTGTTGGCCTTCTGCAGGGGGAACTTGTGGATGCGCGGATGGTTGGCGTGGGCGCAGACGTAGCCTTCCGGCACCAGCTGGGCCACCCAGACGGCTCCCTTTTTATCCGGGCCCTTGGAGATCATTTCCAGGATCCACACTTCATTGGGGTCGGAAATGGAGAACGATTCACCGCTCGAGGCGTAGCCGTATTCGGCCACCAGCGCGGTCATGACCTGCAGGGCCTCTCGGGCGGTGCGTCCGCGCTGCAGGGCCAGGTTCATCAGGCTGCCGTAGTCGACCACGGCTTTGGGATCCATGAGCTCCTCGCGGCCGCCGAAGGTGGTTTCGCCGACGGCTACCTGGAACTCGTTCATCAAACCGACCACGGAATAGGTGCGGCGCACCTGGCGGATCTTGCCCAGGCATTTATTAGAATCGCCGTCATAGACATCAATCCAGGTGCCCTCGATGTGTTCGCCGGCCGGGATGAAATTCAGGTAGCCGTAGAGTTCATGCGAGTCGGCCGAATAGGTGATCATGGTCGAGCCGTCGCTCGAAGCGCCCTTGCTGATCAGGTAATTGGTGCAGGCATGGCCGGTCGGCGCGCAGGCCAAAACCAGCCCGATCACGGTTATCCAGGTGATTGTCTTCATAGCGGTTTTTTTTCCTCCTTTTTTGTTTTTGAAAGCGTCACGGGCGGATATGAAACTCCTCGATCGGCTGTCAGGGGAAAAGGATACGCAATTTATCAGAAAAATGCAAGGGCCAAAGAAAAATTTCTTATATTGAATAATCCAAGAAATTTTCTCAATGGTAGATCTTTCGTCCCTGTTTGAAATACGACGGGTGCGCGGGCCCGCTGGATGGACGTGGGCTGCTGTGCCGGGTGCGGCTGCCGTTGTTTCCGTTCCGCGCTGCCTTGGGGGCCGGCCTGGCGTCCATTCCGGTTGCCCGGCAGGCGGCTTCGGAATGGAATTTGTGGGAGGTTGAGACCGGAACCTCGATGCGAATCAGTTTCTCGATGCTGCGCAGAAAATCGCGTTCGCTGGCCGAACAGAACGAGACGGCGTCACCGCCGGCCCCGGCCCGGGCGGTGCGGCCGATGAGATGGATATATACTTCCGGTTCCACGGGCAGGTCGTAGTTGATAACGTGGGAAATGCCGTCCACATCAAGTCCTCGGGCGGCGATATCGGTGGCGACCAGCACGCGGATGCGGCCGTCCTTGAAGCTGGCCAGCGCTTCGGTGCGCGCGCCCTGGCTCTTGTTGCCATGGATGGCGGCGGCAGATATGCCCGCCCCGGACAATTTTTTGACCACCTTGTTGGCCATATGTTTCATCTGGGTGAAAACGATGACGCGGTCCCAGCGCGAGTCGCCGAGCAGCGAGATCAGCAAAGCGTCCTTATTGTTGCGGTCAACGAACAGCACCCGCTGCACGATGCATTCGACTGCAGGGGCTTCATGGGTGATGGTTACATGCACGGCGTCATGGACCAGGGTGCGGGCCAGGGCTACCACCTCGGGTTCCATGGTGGCCGAGAAAAACAGCGACTGGCGTTGGCTCGGCAGCTTGGCAATGACTTTTTTGATGTCCGGTAAGAAACCCATGTCCAGCATGCGGTCGGCTTCGTCGAGAACAAAAATTTCGACCGCGTCCAAATTGATAAATCTCTGCTGCATTAGATCAAGCAATCGCCCCGGTGTTGCGATCAGGATGTCGAGGCCGTGGTTCAAAGCCTGGACCTGGGGTAGCTGGCTGACGCCGCCGAAAATGACGGCATGGGAGAAACGCAGATGGCGGCCGTAGGTGGCGGCGCTCGCACCGATCTGCGCCGCCAGTTCGCGGGTAGGCGCCAGGATCAGGACGCGTGCACGGCCGCGGCCTGCTTGCCGTTTGTTTAAGGTCAAATACTGCAAAATGGGCAGGATGAAAGCCGCAGTCTTGCCGGTGCCGGTCTGGGCGCAGCCGATCAGATCACAGTTCTTGAGCAAATAAGGGATAGCCTGAGTCTGGATTGGGGTCGGGATGGTGTAACCTTCTTCGGCCACCGCCCGTTTGAGCTCAGGCAGAAGGGTCGAAAAAACTCCAGATGCGGTTGCCGGGGGCTGTTGGCGGTGTGTGGGGGCGGGATGGTCTTGTTGGCGCGGCCGGTCCATTTGCCGGGCGGACCCGTTTTTTTCATGAATGTTCATTGCAATTCCTATGTTTGATTTTGGGCCCGCCTTTACGCGAATCATGAAGAAATGTCATCCGGATCGAGTTTTGGGCTCGTTGACAAGATGCGGCCCGGGGGCTTTTACATCATTTCATTTTTTCCCTGTAGAATCCCCTTGGGGACCACGGGCACAATTGTATTCATCATATCCCGGAATATACTTTTTGTCAAGGGCGAACAAGACCGGGCCTATCTGGTTGCTGGCTGCCACCGGACACTGCCACCGGACGGCTTGCAATCGGCAGATTAATTTGTTAGTATTTGCGCAAGGTTGAATCTCATGAGCAAATTAATCAGTTTCGGAGTTTCTTTGGCTGCGGCACTCCTGGAAAAAATTGGACCTTGTATGCTTAAAAATATCAGATAAAATGATAAGCTATTTAGTATTAATTTGAACGAAATGAATCTTATTCAATCAATCGTTCTTGCCATCATTGAAGGTTTGACCGAGTTTCTTCCAGTATCATCTACGGGTCATATGATATTGGCTTCAAGTATCATGAAAATTCAAAATGATGCTTTTGTAAAAACTTTTGAAATTTCCATACAACTTGGAGCAATTTTGGCAATAGTAGTAGTATATTCCAAACGGTTTTGGCAGGGGATATCTATATATTTGAAGCTTGGCATGGCTTTTATTCCAACTGCAATTATTGGTTTTTTGGCATATGACTTTATTAAAGCTTATTTATTCAATTCAATAATTGTTGCTGTTTCACTTATATTTGGTGGAATAGTTCTAATCTTGATTGATAAGAAGATGGTTAACCAAAAAAGTAAGACAGATGTTCTTCAAAATATAACTTATAAACATGCTTTTTTTATTGGACTTATTCAATGTTTTTCAATGATACCTGGAGTGTCAAGGGCGGCTGCAACAATCATTGGTGGTGTATTTAATGGTTTGGACAAAAAACAGGCAACAGAGTTTTCTTTTTTACTTGCCGTTCCAACTATGTTTGCTGCCACTGGATACGATTTGTTAAAGACATCCATCGTTTTTTCAAAAAACGAAATATTCCTTTTAGGTATTGGATTAATAGTTGCCTTTTTTACAGCTTGGATAGCTGTGAAAATATTTTTAAAAATTGTCGAGAAATATGGATTTAAGCATTTTGGCTATTACAGAATCATCATTGGAATATTATTCTTGATGTTGATAAAATAGTCTTTACCTAATCGCCATTATATCCTTGATTTCAGGTTGGATAAGCAACGGCACATTGGCTCCACACAGTGCAAACTAAAATCAGCCAAAAAAGAACACAATACAAGCAATTACTAATGCACCTATTGCCGATAGCAGCGTTCCAATGATAAATCCACGAAAATGAAACCCATAATCCTTGTAACTTGCCATCCCTTCTGTCCCTGGAATGATTACAAATTGTGGAGTTATCGTGCAGAACATTAGCCAATCTAGAAGAAGCCAATCCACAAGGTTGAAAATGAAGGCAACGCCAAACGCATTTGCAAAAAGCACGATGAAAGGACTGCTTTCACCATTTTGATGTTTGAGTGTCAATGTTGAGAATAACGGGAAAAGTATCAGCACAAGTAAAAAGGGAATGCCAAGCAGAAGGGACATTCGTTTTTCGGAGAGCGTTTTGGGAGGCACTTTCATTTGAATATCTTTGGGATAGTCCTGCAAAAATATTCGGGGGTTGATATACAAGGATGTAATGAGAATAAGCGAAGCGATAATAGACAACAGAGCACCATCAAAAATAGTCTTGCCTAAGCCGAACATTTCTCACCTCTTATCTGAATACCAGCCATTACAATACAGTATGGTGAGCGGTGATAATGGTTCCGATTTTCATATTTGCATTATACCATCTATCTGCTCAACAGCCTGATTATACGAAATATACTTTTCTCCAATATTCAACGGCTTGCAATCGGCAGATTAAATTGTTAGTATTTGTCTAAGGTTACAATTCATGGGCAAATTATTACGCTTTGGTGTTTCATTGGAAGCGACACTACTGGAAAAATTTGATCCTTTTATCGCCAAACTGGGCTACAAGAGCCGCTCGGAAGCGATCCGTGACCTGATCCGCGAACGGCTGGTAGCCGAGGAATGGCAAGTTGATGAATCTTCAACAATGGGTGTGCTGAGCCTGGTTTACAGCCACGAAGTACGGGAACTATCAAAAAAACTGACCGATATTCAGCACCACCACCTGGGGATCATCCTCTCCACCACCCACATTCACATGGACGAGCACAATTGTCTGGAGGTCGTAATTTTAAAAGGGTCAGGAAAAGAGATCCAGGAAGTGGCCAGCCACTTGCTGAGCGCCAAGGGTGTCAAGCACGGCAAGCTGATCATGACTACTACCGGCAGCCGTCTGGATTGATGCCATTGATGGGCCCCGATGATCCGAACGCAATAACATGCTTTTCCCTGGAAAAATCCATACATGATTTGGCTTTAATTTAACAAAAAGGTGTCACTGCGCAACATGTCTGTTGTATAATTATTAATGAAAATTAAAAATAGCAAAAAGAAACAAGTTGCCATAGCCCAAAATGAGGCTATTTTAGAGAGTATATCCGAAGGCGTTTTTACGATCGATGCGCTATGGTGCATCACCTCTTTCAACCGGGCGGCCGAGGAGATCACCGGGGTTTCGCGCCGGGAAGCTCTCGGTCGTCGCTGCTCCGAGGTTTTTCGCTGCAGTATGTGCGAAGCTGATTGCGCGCTCAAGCAAACCCTGAAATCAGGCAAACCCATCATCGGTAAATCCGGATATATAGTGGATGCCGGGGGGAACCGTATTCCCATCAGCGTCTCAACCGCGGTGCTGCGCGATGCCTCCGGCCACGTGGTTGGCGGCGCCGAAACGTTTCGCGACCTTTCCGAAGTCGAAGCGCTGCGGCAGGAACTGGAGGGGAAATTCCGCGTCGGTGACCTGGCCAGCCGCAGCCCCTTGATGCAGAAATTGTTCGAGGTCCTGCCCGCCATCGCTGCCAGCCCCAGTACGGTCCTCATCCTGGGCGAAACCGGCACCGGCAAGGAACTGGTGGCGCGGACGATCCACTCGCTCAGTTCCCGCAATGAGGGGCCGTTTATCGCGGTTAACTGCGGCGCTTTGCCAGACACTCTGCTGGAGTCGGAGTTGTTCGGCTACAAGGCCGGGGCCTTCACCGGCGCCAACAAGGACAAGCCCGGCCGTTTCGCCCTGGCCAAGGGCGGGACCATTTTACTCGACGAAATCGCCGAGATCAGCCAGGCGCTGCAAGTGAAACTGTTAAGGGTCCTGCAGGACCGAGTTTATGAACCCCTGGGAGCGATACATTCCGAGACAGCCGACGCCAGGATCATCGTCGCCACCAACAAGGACCTGGCTGAACAGACCCGCAAGGGGCAATTTCGCGAAGACCTCTACTATCGGGTGAATGTCGTGCGCGTGGAACTTCCCCCCTTGCGCCGCCGCCAGGAGGATATTCCCCTGCTCGTCGGGCAGTTCATCGCCCGTTTCAATCGCTTGCAGCAGAAATTGCTTTCGGGGGTCAGCGGCGAAGCCCTGTCGTTGCTCATGGCCCACGATTGGCCGGGTAATATTCGCGAGCTGGAAAACGTGATCGAGCGGGCTTTCATTCTTTGCGCTGAAGGTGACATTGGCATCAGGCACCTGCCCGTGGAGTTGACAGCTTTTAGGGGTACGTCAGGTAAGGATACCGATGTGAGATCCGCCCACGATATCCTCGACGCCCAGGCCATTCGCGCCGCTTTGGAGCGGCAGCACGGCAACCGCTCGGCCGCGGCCCGGGAACTGGGCATCCACAAAACCACCCTCTTCCGCAGAATAAAAAAGCTGGGCCTTTCCCTGCCCGGCCGGGGCCGCTGATAGTAGCGATACCGCTACCATTGAGCGACAAATAGAAGCAAAAACGCTACACTTTATCTGTCCTTCCAGAAACAAGTTCTAATCATAACTCTATATGCAATGGGCATTTACAGGTTTTGACCCGATCCTGCGGATCCTGGCATGAATATTGCTTTATGATTTTAGTAACTTAAAGCAAATTAACTTACTAAAAAAACAAGATAATTTGCTTTCTACCCAGCCAAGCTGGATAAAAGCATTAGAAAAAAATGAATTCATTTTTTTAATGCTCTTAAGTTACTTATCCTGC
>JBAXOR010000040.1:0-7876 GCA_037133155.1 Chrysiogenales bacterium
GGGACAGCACCTGTGGTCTGGGCCAACGCGGCCGCAGCGCTAAGAGCGGCGAGCAGGATCAGCAGAATTGAGCAAATTCGTTGATGCACGGGTGATTGTTTTCCCATACCTGCATTTTAAGGATCATTATCTGCAATGTCAACAAGCGTCAGCTTCACACGCCACGGAATATGACCGCTTCGCGGTTGAACCAGCGGGCGCAGAAGATCAATCCCAGTGCCGCCAGAGCGAAGAGGACCAGGAAAACTTCGGCCATCAGCAGGGGCGAAATCGTGCCGGCGATGATCTCCTTGGTGGCCAGCGAGATGTTAAGGATGGGGATCATGGCTGTCAGTGCGTTCAGTTTGATGCCCGGGAATATGCCGATCAGGACGGGGATGATAATCATGATATTTAACGGGGCGATGATGCTCTGGGCCTCCTTGTACGATTTGGCAAAAGCCGAAACCGAGGGCAGGATGGCGGCAAAAAAGGCGCAGAGGGGGATGATCATTGAAAAAAGCAGCAACAGGGACTTCCATTCGATCACCTTGAGGATACCGCTTAAAATCTCAGGGGGAACCGTTTTGCTCTGGCGGAACATCAGGAAGAGCCAGAGCACCGATGACAGGGCGGTGAATATGCCGGAAGCAGTGACCACCAGGAATTTACCCACCACAATCTGCAGGCGCGTGGCCGGTGAGACCAGCAGCGTCTCCATGGTGCCCCGTTCCTTTTCGCCGGCCGCCAGGTCGATAGCCGGGGCCATGGCGCCCAGGAAACAGAAGATGACAAAAAAGTAAGGGAACATGCCGCCCAGTCTCTGGCCGATCTTCTCGCGGACCGACGAGACATCGCGGTCAGCGATGCGCAGCGGTTCGACAAAGGCGGCGGACAGGCTCTTTTTCTCGAGACGCAGATTGAGGAACTGCTTGCCATATTCCTGCAGTACCGCATGGATGCGCTCCAGGGCTCTTTCGTTTTCAGAAGTCGAGGCCTTGTAATAGACAGGCACTTCACTCGTGCCTTCCCGGTCGAGGTTTTCAGAAAAGTCCTCAGGGAAAGAAATGGCGAAATCGATCCGGCCGTCGTTAACCGCCTGGTTGATCCCGGTCCGAGCCACTTGGGTATCGATTTTTATCTTTCCCCCAGCCTGCAACATATTAAGAAATTTAGACAACGGCGCAGCGGAGAACACGGCTACTTTTAATTCCTTTTCCTGCGCCCGTTTTTCCATATCCATGCCCAGGCGCATCGACAGGTTGAAGATCAGGAAAATCACCAGGAAGGGCATGACCAACATAAAAAAAAGCGTGCGCCGGTCGCGCAGCATATCCTTCAATTCTTTTTTGAAAATAATTGTTAACAGTTTCATCTTACGCCTCCTCTACGCGGCGGATAAATTCGTCCTCGAGCGATTTCGTTTTCATCTCCCTGACAAAGGTGTCATAGGTGTCGCTGAAGAGCAGGCAACCGCGGTGGATAATAGCCAGATCATCACAAAGCAGGCTGACCTCGCCCATGATATGGGTGGAAAAAATCACGGTTTTCCCGTCCGTTCGACACTGGCGGATCAACTGCAGGATGCTCTTGGCGGTGATCACGTCCAGGCCGACTGTCGGTTCATCAAACACCAGGACCTGGGGGTCGTGGATCATGGTGCGGGCAATAGAGACTTTCTGTTTCATCCCCGATGAGAGCTTGCCAATGCGCCGCCCGGCGAACTCTTCGATGCCCAGCAAACAAAAGAGGTCACCTTTGCGTTTCTCCAGGAGCGCCGGCTCCATGCCGTGCAAACGGCCGTAATACTCGATCATCTCCGCCGGCGTCAGCCGCTCATAAAGCCCGGTGGAACCGGTCAGAAAACCGATGTGCCGCCGCACTTGCCCGGCCTCCTTTACCGTGTCAAAGCCGGCCACGGTGATGCGGCCGGAACTGGGCCGCAACATGGTAGCGATCAAGCGCAGGGCGGTTGTTTTCCCGGCGCCGTTGGGACCGAGCAGGGAAAAAATGCGCCCGGGTTTGCAGCTGAAACTGACGTCAGCCACGGCATCTACCTTGTTGCCCTGAGCATGCGCGATTTTTTCCTTTTTCTGTTCTTTGCTTAAACGGAACGATTTGGTCAGATTTTCCACGACAATCATGATTTGCCTCTCTTGTTTCGCATATATTCAAGAGTTTAGCTTGACTCATTCAGCATGTCAAATTTTTTCAGCAGACCAGCTGGCCGAAATGGCGAATCTCAGCCAGTAGTTCCTGCAAATCGCTCAGATCGGTAAAAGGATTCATCAAGGTTACGCGCAGATAGATTTCATTGGCGATGGTGGTTTGGACAATATAGAAGCGGCCATGGGAAACGAGTTGGCGGCGCAATTGGGCGTTGTATTCGCCCCGTTGGCCGGCCGGAACCTGGCCGGGCTGATGGAGGAAGCAGACGATGTTGGCTTGCGGTTCGACGGCCAGTTTGAAATCGGGCTCAGCTTTTAGCGTGGCAGCAAAATCGCGAGCCAGGTCATAGGTCCGGGTGACATACTCCGAGAATACTCCTTCACCAACCGTTTTGAGCAGCAGCATGATTTTAAGCCCCATCATTTTCTTGGTGCATTCGATGGTACTCCGGGCGATATCCTGCCAGGGTATTTGCTGCTGCTCGGGAAGGAGGTAACCGGCTTTTTGGGCAAAAATGCGGTTCAAGACAGTTCCATCGCGAAACAGAACGGCAGTGGCCAAAGCCGGGCAAAGCATCATCTTGTGAAAATCGATGACCAGTGAATCAGACTTTTCTATGCCCTGGACCAGGCGGCGATACTTAGGTGAAAAACAGGCGGCCCCGCCGTGGGCGGCATCGACATGAAACCAGAGGCCGTTTTTTTGGGCAAATGCGCCAATTTCCGGCAACGGATCATAGGCCCCCGTGGAAGTGGAACAGGCATTGGCCACGATGGCAATTACCTGTTGTCCATTTGCCCGCGCGGCCAGCAGCATGGGTTCGAGCGATTCCGGGCGTACCTGCAAACTTTCGTTGACCGGCAGTTTGATCAGCCCCTGGTTGCCGAGCCCCATGATCTTCAGGGCGCGGGCCACGCTGTAATGGGACTCTTCCGAAACCATCACTGCCAAGGGCAAACCGTTGCGTGCCCCTTCCTGCCAGGGATCGCTGCCGCCGCGCTCCTGGCGGGCCGTTAAAAGCCCGCTCAGGTTGCCCAGGCTGCCGCCCGAAGTGAGAATGCCATCGGCCATTGCCGGCAGGCCCAGGCGCTGGGCCAACCAACCCATCACGGCCTTCTCTATCGCTGTCCCGGCCGGTCCCACTTCATAGACAGCCATGCTGTTGTTTAACAAAGCCGAGAACAATTCAGCCAGGGCGGTTATCGGGGCCGGCGGCGCCACCTAGTGGCCGCAGCAGCGCGGATGGTGCAGGTGGATCGATTGCTGCAACAGCTTTTCGGTGAGTTCGGCAAAAGAGACGGGCAAGGGATCGGCCAGCAGCTGCTGCCATTCCTGGCGCAACTCCGCGGGCTCACGCCAGGGCATTACCGGCATATCGGGTCGCCGCAATACCTGCTGCAAATAATCGGCCAGCTTGTCTACCAACTGGTGTCCCTGCTGACGAAAAACCTCGCTGTCATAAGCCTGTTGCAATAAAGAATTCATGACTATTCCGGTCCGATCCCGATTTTATTGCATGGATATTTTTTTCTCCTGCACGGGCAGAGTCATCTCGCGATAGACGGCTTCGATGTTACTGGGGAAAACGCTTTGATACTGCCAATTCTTGTATTCCGCAGGCAGGACGATAGCGGTTTTCATGGCTTCCAGGCCGCTGCCTTTCTGCAGTTCATCAGTGACTGCCTGACGCAGGAAAGTGAGATAAGCGATCTGTTTTTTCAGACCGGCCTTGTCACTGAGCGGACCATGGCCGGGAATGACAGTGGTGATATCCCAGCCATCAATCTTGGTCAACTGCTTGATCCAATTGGCCGTGTTGGCGCCATTCTTAAAATCGATATAAGGAAGGGATTCATTAAAAAACATATCTCCCATGTGCACTGCTTTTTGCCTGGGGAATAAAACCAGGATATTGCAATTGGTGTGCGCCGGCTCCGGATAGATCAGGTGGATGGTTTCGCTGCCCAGGTTGATGATCATTGAACAAGCGAAAGTTTGATCGGGAAGGCGCGGTTTCATGGCTTTCATTTCCGCCAGTTCCTGTTCCGAACTTTTCAATTCTTCCCTGGCTTTGGCCAGTTCAAGGCTTTTTTCCTTTTTAAGTTTTCCGACTTTCTCTTTCAGTTTCAGGATGTCGGCCGGAAGATCATTTTCCATATATTTCTGCATACGTGGTATATTGTTTTCCTTGATGTTGCGAGCCACCAGATGCTGCCCGATTACCAGGGCCGTTTCCGGGAAAACAGGCAGCCCGATGGTGTGATCGCCGTGGTAATGGGTCAGGATGATATAGCGGATCGGCTGCGGGGTTGCCTTGCGTATGGCCTTGATAATCTGGGCGGCTTCATCAAATGATGTGCCGCTGTCAACTACCAAAACACCTTTTGGCGTGACCAGAAAGGCGACGTTGCTTCCCTCGGTTCCTTCAATCAGGTATAGATTTTCTTTTACAACAACGGCTTTGACAGCGCTTTCTTTAACTACTTTTTCGGCCGCGGCCAGAGAAATTGAAAGAATGCAAATCGCAAACAATAGCACAAAAAATAATTTTTTCATAAATGCCTCCTATTTACAGTAAAGTTGACAGACTGTCTCATGCCTGTATCATAGCAAGTTTCTGGTTTTTTGCAATCGCTTCCGCCTTTGATTCCCGATATATCTTTATGAAAGAAAAGCAATGACTTCGCGTGGATGATCAAAAATTTTCCGGGCGCCGGCTGTTTTCAATTCGGCGACACTGCGGAAACCCCAGGCTACCCCGCCGGCAAACATCCGGGCAGCGCCGGCTGTTTGCATATCGACATCGGTATCACCAAGGTAGAGAAAGCTTTCCGGAGCCATAGCCAGTTTTTTGGCAATGTCCAGGGCTCCACTGGGATCGGGTTTTTGCGCGATCCCGGTAAGCACACCGCGCACTTCGGCGAATTTAATCTTGGGAAAAAAGTGGGCCACCATGCTTTTGAAAAAATCGTCACGCTTATTCGAGAGGACAGCCAGGGCTATGCCTTTTTTTACCCGGAAGGCCAGCAATTCTTCGATACCCGGATAGGGCGGACTGTGCTGCAGCCAGAGACGGCTGTAATGCCGGCGATAATCCGAGACAAGCGTTTTCATTGTTTCTTCATCGGCCCGATGCGAACCGATGGCGCTCGCGACCATCTCTTCGATGCCATTGCCGACCATGGACGCATAGGCAGATGTAGAATGGGTAGGCCAGCCCTGTTCAGCCAGCACCGCATTCATGGCCAGGGCAATCCCTTCCAGGCTGTCAAGCAATGTTCCGTCAAGGTCGAAAAGGACAGCAGAATATTTCATAACTCACCTGCCGGAATTTTAGCGCCGAACCACTCGCCCGTCAACTGTAAAACGTATAAGATCAAACCTGTTATTTTTTATTAAGTTTGAATTCCAGGCAACGATTCCTATGTTCCTGTTGATTTATCAGTCAGCATTTTAAGAATATGTTTGGCAAGATTTTCATTAATATCTTGATGCCTTGGAATCGGTTGCGATATTTTGGTAACGGGGTTTTGATACCAATCGTGTTTTCCTCCATGGCGAATAAAGACACAGCGCATTTTTTTTAGTTCCTTTAAAAGATGTGCTCTTTTCAAGATATGCGCAGTTCAGCTACCCTTCTGACAGCAGAAATTTTTCCACCGGATAATTCTTTACAAATATCGGCGAGGTTTTCTTTTAATTCTTCAATTGTTGTTCCCTGGGTCATATAATCCGGATATTCTTCAAGATATCCCAGCCACATGTCATTGTCTTGCCAATAAACAAATTTCATTGTTTGCATATTATAAATATAACATAAATTTTCATTTTTTTAATCTTTTATTTTAATCCCGCTCGCCCTTGCCTATTTACAACAAATCTTTTTTGGTGAAGATCGACATGAAGCGGTAGCCCTGGCCCTCGATGGTTTCGCGGCCGCCTTCTTCGCGGTCAAGTACGGCCATGATCACTTCGACCTGGCCGCCCTGAGCCTCGACCTGTTTGGCGCCCTTGATGATCGAACCGCCCGAGGTGATCACATCGTCAAAAAGGGCCACCCGGTCGCCGGCATGGAAATTGCCTTCAATCATCTTGCGCATACCATGCCCCTTCTCTTCCTTGCGAATGATAAAAGCCGGCAAAGGACGGTTTTGCAGATAGCTTAAAACAGCGATGGCCGTGACAATGGGATCGGCTCCGATAGAGTAACCGCCGACAACGTCCACTGAAAAATCACCCAGCATCTGCAGAAAGATCTTGCCGCACAGGGTCGCGCCTTCAGGATCGAGGGTGGTAATGCGGGCATCGCAGTAAAAATTACTGGTTTTACCCGAGACCAGGGTGAAATCCCGGCCCGACACCACCGACTTTTTCAGCAGTATTTCCCGCAGGCGGTTTTTCAAACGAGCTTCCCCCTGAAATCACCGGGCAGAACTTTTAAAATATACGGAGCAAATTCACAGATGGAGCTTTCAAGAAATTCAAGGTTTTCCGGACTGAAATCCTCACCCGCTTCATTAATGGTAGCTCCTTTGCGGGAAAGTTCAATGATGCCGAATTTGACGTCACCGCTGCGCAGAATCGTGCTCATCATTTTCCAAATTTTCCTGATCTTGTCACCGGGCCCTTTAATGTATTCAAAAAGATGCAAATGCTTCATTTGATTGAAATTGTTCTCGATCATGCCCCGGTTCATTTTAAAAACCCTGGCCGCAAAGGCATCAGGCGAAGAAATCGGTATCATTCCAGCATTGACCAGATGTTCTGGAGCAGCAAAGGATAAAACCATATTATCCTTGTCGGTGAGCAGCACAGCCACTTCATCGGTTTGCATTTCAAAATTATCACAATAAAACTTGACGATATCATCGACGACTGACTTAAAAGTTTTATCCGAATGGCCGGCACTGGTAACCATTTTTAATTTTTCAATCAATAAGTTGATATCCTTCATGTTCACTCCCAACATAATATTAATATTTTCCCAAATAAAAATCAAGAGCAATAAATATTTTCCGCCCCTATTTCAATGAAAAGAAAAAATTCCCTGCCCGGAAATGACACACCGCTGTTGAGAAATGTTTTCCAATTTCACATTGCCGGTGACAATGCACTCGTACAATGACACATTGTCCCCCAGCCGCGTATTTTCCCAAAGCACTGATTTTTCGACCTGGGCCCGCGGGGAAATTTCTACGTTTGCAGACAGCGAATTGGAACCCTGCTCCATGACATGCGCCTGGAATGCATGATTGGCCCGCAAATAGGATTCGGGAGTACCGATGTCAAGCCAAATGCCGTCGTAAAAAACGGTTTTGAAATACAAATGATTCCTGCTGATGCTGGTGAAAAAATTCAAATCATTAATTTTTTCAAGCGCTCTCTTTTTAAACAAAGCCGCACCGGCATACATTATTCCCGGGCCATAACCCGGCTGGGAAACATCTAAAAAAACATCATCCTTACTGAGCAAGCCGGCATAATTACCGGATGGATCGAACCGCACCAGCAAGGCGCCATCGACGGCAGGATCGGTTATTTTTTGGAGTAAAGCGGGCAGCGGTATTTCCAGAAAAGTATCGCCATTGATAACCAAAAGCCAGTCGGAAAAAAACGGCAGCGCCTGGCGCAGGACCATGCTGCCGCTCAATTCTTTTTCGTATATGAAATCAATCTTGCCATCGTGGCCCGCGCTTTGCACAACCTGCTCGCCCAGGTGATGCGGATT
>JBAXOR010000041.1:0-7874 GCA_037133155.1 Chrysiogenales bacterium
CAAGTAGGGCAAAAGTTCCTGCTGCAGGTTGAACAAGCCGCTCTCGTCCATGTCGATGGCGATTACCCGCTGCACCTGGAGCTCGCGCAGCTTGCGCACGATTTCCGAACCGATCGATCCCGCCGCCCCGGTGACCATGACTATTTTGTCGCGTAATTTTTCTGATACGCCCTGAAAATCGATTTTGACCGCTTGCCGGGCCAGAAGGTCCTCGATGTTGATGGCATGGATCTGGTTGATGTTTTCCTTCCACTCTTCCATGCGCGGGACAATGCGGATATCGTTGAGCCCGGCCTTTTTCAGGTGATTGAAAACATCTGTCACTTCTTTGTGTTCGGCCTCGGGCAGGTTGATCAGGGCTGTTTCTATCCGGTTTACGCGGATGGTGCGGGAGATGTCCTGGTTATAATCAATGACCGGCAGACCGTAAATTTCTTTCCCCACTTTTTCCGGATGCTTGTCAATAATAAGCAAAGGAACCAAACCCCCTTTGGCCAGGCGCAGGTCTTTGATCAAGCGCTCCGATTTGAAGTTGGCGCCCATGATCAGGGTC
The DNA here is from genome assembly GCA_037133155.1 of Chrysiogenales bacterium. Taxonomy (GTDB): domain Bacteria; phylum Acidobacteriota; class Aminicenantia; order UBA2199; family UBA2199; genus UBA2199. The sequence continues at coordinate 554 of JBAXOR010000041.1, forward strand.
CTTTTGCCGTCGGAGTTTCCGGGCAGAAAAAACTCGTAATAAAGCCGGTTAAGCAGGCGGATAAAACCGAATAGAGAAAAACTGACAATAGAATCGATAATAATCACACCGGAAGGGGGACTGAAGTTAATGAAATGGCCGCGGAGGAGCCAAAGATTTACCGCTTCTGTTAAAGCTATAAAAAGAAAGAACGCCTTGATCAGGCGAAAAAATTCAACAATACCCACAAAGCGCAAGGAAAAGGAATACAATTTAAAAATATACAACAATAATAACTTGGCCAGGATAAACGCCAGGACCCATTGCCAAAAAATGGGGCGATATATCTCTGGAAACGTGAAGCCGAAGCGCAACTGAATGGCCAAAAACAGTGAGAAAAAAATAATGACGACATCCAAGAACAGGAGAACCGAAAATCTCAGCCATTTCTTTCGCTCTAACGTTATCAACAGCTTCGACTTTTTTATAAAGAGTTCAATTATTTTCAATTTTCTTACCCTTTTCCCGGTGTTGCCACTAAACACTTGTTGGAATATACAGAAATCTGTAGCAAAAGTCAACCAAGCAAACAGAATAGTTTTGGGTTTTGAGTTGTGAGTTTTAAGTTACTAAACTCAAAATTCTTGAACTATTAAGCTCTGTTTCATATCTTCCAACTTAAAATTCAAAACTCTTTTCTTTTAATTCTTTTCTTTATTTTTTAACTTAAAACTTAAAACTTCTTCTAACTCTTTTCTCTTTTTTTACAACTCAAAACTCAAAATTTAAAACTCAAAACTCTCCAACTACTTTCTTTTTATCTTATAAAAAATCGCCCCCAGATATTCCCAAAGCAACGCGCGGTTTTCTCGCAAAGTCGCGGTTTCGGGCAGGAAACTGAAAAATCCCAGCTTCCCAGAATCGGAAAAATCGCAGGGCGCCGGGATCACGGACAAACCGAATTTATTGAATGTGGCCGCAGCCCGGGGCATATGCGAAGCCGAGGTTACCAGAAACACCGCCTCCGCTGCTACGGTTCTAACCGTTGGCAATACAAAGCGGGCTTCTTCAAATGTTGTCCGGCTGGATGTCTCCAGGCGAATATCGCTTGCAGGAATCCCCATGGAGACCAACCAGGCGCGGGAAACGTCACTGGCCGCATATTGTTTGCCGTAAAAACGTCCGCCGGTGAGGATAATGGTACAACTCCGTTCTTCGGCCTTGATTCTGCGGTAAAGCCTGATGCCTTCGCTGAGCCGCACTATTGCCGAAGTACCGGGAGCCGCCGAGAGCGTTGAGAAGCTCACCGGCACCTCTTCCACACTCCCCGCGCTCAATACGATTATGGCATTTGTTTTTTTTATTTGCCCTTCCTGCACCACCGGGTATTTGTTTTCCAGACCGCTGGCTAAAAGATGCAAAACCGGCTGGATAGAAAGCAAGTACAACCCGGCAGCGCCGATCAGGGCAAGGGTGCGCAGTGTTTTCCGCAGCGCCGGATCGGTAATTGACCGGGTTTTCCAGGCGCAGTAAATAAATAAAATGATAAAGCACCCGGGCGGCATGAGCCAGCCGACAACAAGTTTATAAAATATAGTAAACATCAAATAGAAGGCAGGTTTTGAGTTTTAGGTTTTGAGTTGTGAGTCGTAACTCACTAGCTAAAGAAAATTTCGATCATATTTCTATCATTTATCAAACTCTCGATTATAACCTATAATTTAAAACTTAAAATTCTTCTCTTCATTTATTATGCATCTCAATGATAATGATTATGTGATACATATTATTTATTTTAGTGCATCGCCCTTATACCTTCCCCTTGAATTTGTAAACCACGATCGCGACAACCTCTCTCAGCGCGTTGAAGAAATATGCTGTCTGCCTTTTCAACTGGTTGAGGACATCGCTGTAATCCTTAACGCTCGGCCGGAAGTCCACGAACTTCGATGTCATCAACGTCCGTACCTTGACCGGGTCGCGCGACGTCCGCGCCGACCAGCCCGTCACCACGCGGAAGTCCGTGAAGCCGGCTTTGCGGAAAACCATAGCCACCCGCCGCGAATGCAGGAGAGACGTCACGATTATTAATGGAGTGCCCTTGCGTATGCCCAGCGCCCCTTGCTCCAGAAGCTTCATCGGGTGTTCGGCCGTGACCGTCGCCCCCGGCTCGAAGAAGAGCGCCGCCTCCGGGCAGCCGAACCATCTGGCGAACCCGGCATAAACCTCCGCTTCCGAGATATTGCCCTGCCCGCCCCCGGTGAAGACAATCTTCGGCGCGTAGCCATCAAGCCAGAGCTGGGCCGCAGTATATATCCGCTCCCAACCAGCCTCAGTCGGGATATTGGCTCCGCCCATCCCGCCGGCCAGGCAGACGATGTAGTCCGCTTTTCGCGGCGCTTGGCTCTCAAACAGCCAGCGGTCGAACCCGATCGGCCACCCCGCGGCCATCCAGATCACAAAGACACTCGCAACGATGCCAATTACGATAAAATACACAGCGAGAATGCGCTTTACGCGGGGCCTTTTCATTTCATTTCCTCCCCAGGTTCCCTGCAGTCGCAGGTTGCCAGCAGTCCTTCACTTCGATCCAGTAACTTTTCCTGATCTTTTTTTTAACCGGTTCACAAGCAAATTAAAAGCCAATAGACAAATTATTTTCGTTTTCTTCAGCGTTTTATTTTTAAATGCTCCCATGCCCAGGTGTTTCTTCACGGTTTGAAACATCCCCCTTATCATAAAACCTGTATCATTGCTTATATTGGCTCCATGGATGCGATAAAAGGCCAAGGGTTGATCAATATATCCCAGCGGATACTTCAGCGCGATTCGTAACCATAAGTCATGGTCTTCATAAACCAGATCTTCATCAAAAAAACCTACCTCAAGCAGCACTTGCCTTCTTATCAGCACTGTTAAAGCCGGCACAAGCGGTTGAGTCAAGAACAAGGCATACAGATCGGTATTTTGGATGCCGTTTTTAAAATAATTCTTAATGCAGGGTTTATAGTCCGACCATTTGTTATTTGTTTTTTTGCTGAAATCAAGGAACCATGTATCCGCAAAAACCATGCCAATATTTTTATTGTTTTCCATGAACTCGAGTTGAATGGCCAGCCTGTCCGGCAGCCACAAGTCATCCGAACCAAGAAAAGCGATGTAGTCCCCGGTTGACATTTCGAGTCCCTTGTTCAATGTCTTGCATACACCCTCATTTCGTTTATGCAAATACTTGATATTCTTGTCGCTGTTTTTTTTTACATATTCTTCAATTATCTCCGGCGTTCCGTCAGTTGAACCATCATCGATCACGATGAGCTCGATATTTTTGTGAGTCTGATTGCCGATGCTCTGCAAAGCTTCCGCGATATAAAGTTCGTGATTGAACGCGGGCATGATGACGCTGACCAATGGATCGCATTTCATGTTAAAGCCAGCGGCTGAGACAGATCGGGATTTTTCTCATTTTCAAACACCCAGTATCCGTGCAACATGATAAGCGACTTCCTGCACTTCGCCGCTTGACAAATGCGGCCCCAGCGGCAGGCTCAGCACTTCATCGGCTAGACGCTCGGCAATGGGCAGATGCAAGCAGTGCAAGGAAGAGTATGCGCCTTGTTTATGCGGCGGCAGCGGATAATGGATCAGCGTTTCTATTCCGGCTTCTTTCAATCCGGCCTGAAGCATTTCACGTTTGGCTGTGCGTATCACAAAGAGATGGAAAACCGATTCATAGCCAGCGGATACATCCGGCAGTAGCACATCGGTTCCGCCAAGGTGGCGCAGATAGCAATCGACCAGGGACAGGCGGCGGGCGTTCCACTCATCCAGATGCCGCAGCTTTACGCGCAATATGGCTGCCTGCAGCGGGTCGAGCCGGCTGTTCAAGCCGATCATGTCATGGACATATTTAGCAGAGGAACCGTAGTTTCTTAAAGAGCGCAATTTCGCGGCCAGTTCTTCATCAGCGGTAGTAATCGCCCCGCCATCACCATAAGCGCCCAGATTTTTCGCTGGATAAAAACTGAAAGCCGCCGCATCGCCGAGACTCCCGGCCCGGCGGCCCTGATAACGCGCGCCATGAGCCTGGGCTGCGTCTTCGATCACCTTCAATCCATGCCTGGCGGCGATTTGCATGATGGGATTCATGTCAGCGGGGCGGCCATACAAGTGAACGGGAATGATCGCCCTGGTTTTGGCAGTGATCGCCTCTTCAAGCAATTCCGGGGAAATGGTATAGGCCGCATCATCGCCTGTCTCCACCGCTACGGGTTTCGCGCCGGCATAAGTTACCGCCAGCCAGGTAGCAATAAAGGTATGAGCCGGGACAATTACCTCATGACCAGGTCCGATGCCATAGGCGCGCAAAAGCAGATACAAAGCATCCAGGCCATTGCCCACGCCTACACAATATCCGGCGCCACAATACTCCGCGAACTCCGTTTCGAAGGCTTCCAGTTCCTCCCCCAGGATGTACCGGCCCGAATTCAGCACCCGCTGAACGGCATTGTCCAGATCTATCTTCAGTTCCTGGTAGGTCTGTTTCAGATCCAGAAAAGGGATTTTTTTCATCTTGAATTCCTGGCCGCGGCCACAAACTGATCATAGTCGCGAAAATAATCAGCTGCATCATAGAATTCCGAAGCCAGTACCATCAAGACGGCCCCGGAAGAAACATTGGTGATGTCCCGCCACATCATGGGCGCGACATAAAGCCCGTAATAAGAGCGGTTCATATGAAAGACCCTGGTTGCAAATCCATCGTCCAGGATGACATCAAAACTGCCGGACATGGCCACGATCAATTGCTGAAGTTTGCGGTGCCCATGCGCCCCGCGTTCGGCGCCGCCCGGAACATCATACAAATAATAGACGCGCTTGATGGCAAATGGGATGTGCCGCCCTGCCTCAATAAAAGTTAAATTGCCGCGCGCTTCAGTTATTTTGGGCAGGTCTATAATCCTGCAGTCCGCTATTGCCATATCAATGCTCCTCATAACGAATTATCCGGGCCGGATTGCCGACTACGATGGCGTAGGCCGGGACGTCTTTTGTGACCACGGCGCCGGCGCCGACCATGGCTTTTTCACCAATCGTCACCCCGGCCAGAATTGTCGCGTTGGCGCCAATGCTGGCCCCTGTGCGAATATGGGTTTGCATAAATTTTTTCGGATACTGTTTGCTGCGCGGAAAAATGTCATTGGTGAATGTCGCGTTCGGCCCGATAAAGACATCATCCTCTACACGCAGGCCATCCCACAACTGAACACCGCATTTTATGGTCACGTGATCGCCGATCTGCACATCGTTTTCAATAGAAACATGGTCGCATATATTGCAATCCGTTCCTATTTTGGCGCCGGGAAGAACATGGGCAAAAGCCCATATTCTGGTCCGTTCCCCGATCCGGGCGCCCGGCTCCACCAGCGCCTGTTCATGGCTTGAGTAAGACTGGTAGTCGCCGACATCTGCATGCCCCTGCCAATTACAAAGAATTTTCGCTATCCGGCTTCCCGCATAACCATCACCATACGGTTGGACAGCTTGGCCTTTAGTCCCCAGAGCAGCCAAAATCACTGACACGACGCTGGCTGAATCAACAGGCGGCGCCAGCCGGTTCCAGCCGGCATCAACCAATTCCGGCCACTCCGTTTCGCTGCGCAGGGTCACGCAGGGTATTCCATAAAAGAAGGCCTCTTTCTGCACTCCGCCGCTATCGGTCGCGATCAAGGCGGCATGTCGCTCCAGCACCAGCATGTCGAGGTAGCCGACCGGGTCGATCAGGCGTACGCTTGTCCCCAGGTGTGCGGCGAGGTGATGGGATTCGATCTGTTTGCGCGTGCGCGGATGCACCGGCCATACCAACGGCAAGATTTTGCTGATTATGCCCAAAGCGGAAAGGATGACTTTCAGGCGATCCGGGTCATCGGTGTTTTCGGCCCGATGGACCGTGGCCAAAATAAATTTCCCGGCCTTCAATTTCAAGGAATCCAAAATCGTCGATTTTTTTGAAGCGAGCTCACCAAAATATAGTGAAGCATCGAACATGACATCGCCCACCTGGAAGCAGCGCTGGGATCTGATCCCTTCCCGGGCAAGATTGCGCATGGCCAACGCCGTCGGGGCAAACAAAAGCGCACTCACTTGGTCCGTAAGCACCCGATTGATTTCTTCGGGCATGGTGCGGTTGAATGAACGCAAGCCGGCTTCAACATGCGCAATTGGGATATGGAGTTTGGCAGCGGCCAAAGCACCGGAGAGGGTGGAATTGGTGTCTCCGTAAACAAGGACCCAATCAGGCTTTTCGCTCAGCAAGAGCCGTTCTATTTGGATCAGTTGCGCTCCGGTCATGGCGCCATGCGAACTGCCACCGATGCCGAGATTATAAGTGGGCTGGAGGATCCCAAGCTCGGCAAAAAAAATATCTGACATGTTTTCGTCAAAGTGTTGACCGGTATGAACAAGGATCTCGGTGATATTTCCCTGTGCCGCCAAAGCCCTGCTCACTGCGACGGCTTTGATAAATTGGGGCCTGGCGCCGACAATGGTCATTACCTTCATTTTATTTCCCCGTATAAGCTTAAAAGTTTTTTTGATTCGCCCAGCCAGTTAAACCGGTTTTTGACTGCATCTTCTCCAGCTTTTCCCATTTCTCGGCACATGGCCTCATCAGACAGCAAACTGGCAATGGCTTTGGCGATCTCGCCGGGAGAGGCCGGGTCCACGCAAATTCCGCACCGTGTCTCTTCGACGATCTGACGCCATAAAGGAAAATTGGACGCCACCAGGGGCAACCCGGCCGCCATGTATTCGAATATCTTGTTCGGCTGTGAATCAATATGGTTCGGGCTGTACAAAAACGTGACCACGCCCAAAGCCGAACAGGCCATGATCTTGTTCACTTCATTGCGCTTGACGACGCCCCTGTAATCAACGTATTTCCAGCCTGCCAACGACAACAGTTCTTCCTCATAGGCCTTGCTTTCGAATGGGCCGCACATGATCAATGTGACATCCCGCAGAAGGTCGAGCGACTCAATAAGCTCGCTGATGCCTCGCACCCGGGTAATGCCGCCGCTGTAACAGATGTTCCGGGAAAACGCCGACTTTTCAGCGGTGGGAGCGAATTCATCCTGGATCGGGTAATTGTTGACTGCGATGGTTTTGGGGTTGATGTGCTGGAAACGCTTGGCAATAAAAGGCGTAGCGCAGACGACCGCATCCAGCCTCCTGGCGATAAAATCCTCCAATTTTTCAAACAAAAATGAAAGCAGCTTGCGCAATGCAGCAGGGATCCAATACTTGGACAGGATATCGCGCGGAACATCTTCATGCGCATCAT
>JBAXOR010000042.1:0-7795 GCA_037133155.1 Chrysiogenales bacterium
ATATGCCGCAAACATGGTCTTCTCTTCCGGCGAAATCGGCACGGTCTCCTTGCAATGGGGGCAGAGTTTTTTCACCAGTTTCTGGGCCACAATAGCAAGTATGGTGTCCGCCATGGTCCCCCTATCGACACCAAGTCTTTCAAGGCGAAAAAGCGCGGTAGTGGCATTCGATGTATGCATGGTGGTAATGGTCAGATGTCCGGTACTGGAAAAGTCCAGGGCTATTTTTGCCGAAAAATCGTCTCTGACTTCTCCCAGGAAAAGAACATCAGGGTCCTGCCTGACCGCTGTTTTGAGCAGCGCTTCAAACGTGACGCCCGCCTTGTTATTAACCTGCTGCTGGTTGACAAAGGGCATGCGATATTCCACCGGGTCTTCAACCGACAGCACGCTGCGTCTCTTGAAATCGACGCTGTGAAGAAGGCTGTAGATAGTGGTGGTTTTGCCTGAACCGGTGCTGCCGACGATCAATATTATCCCGCTGGATTTGGTAACGAGATGAACCATGGCAGCGGTCTGCTGATCCGACATCCCGAGTTCAGCCAGCTTTTTTGGTTCAGTATATGGCTCCAGCAACCTCATGACCAAGCTTTCACCATTTGGGGTGGATGTGGTGGACAACCTGAGATTGAATGTCCTGTCCTTCAAGGTTACCACGAATCCTCCATCCTGGGGTTTTCGCTTTTCCGAAATATCAAGCCCGCCCAGAACCTTGAGTCGGGAAATAACCATTATTCCGGTGTTTTTTTTCAATGTCAACGCATTCCTGAGGTCGCCGTCGATACGGAACCTGACTTTTGTATCATCTTCTTTTGGCTCTATGTGAATATCGCTTGCCCTTTCAACCACAGCTTTATTAAGAATGGCGTTGGTGATATGTTCAATCGGTTGTTCACTGATTTCCTCCTCCATCGACACTCCAGACCGGAACGGTTTTGGGGTTTCGCTGGCGGGCTTGATATCAACCTGTGCCGGCATATCTCCGAAAACTAAATCGATATTGGCGGGTTCGGGTATTATGAGACTGGACTTGCGATCAGGATCGGATAATTTTTCCAAAATGTCCGCCAGGTTCCAGTCAAAGGGGTTGCTGATGATAAAGGCATTTTTCCCGGTACTACTTTCTACCGCCAGCACATGATTATGTTTGGAAAATGCTGCCGGCAGGACACCAAGCCGGATTTCATCAGGGTTGATATTGGCCGTGTAGGGCAGTTTCAGAAAATCAGCGATATGTTTTGCCAGTACATCCTCACAAATCCCCATCTCCGCCGCCAGCGCATAGATGTTGGCTGGATTCCGGCTTGAAAGGTTGTAGCGTACTTTATTGTCTATAGTGAATTTGTTGAATAAAAATTCTTTAAATTGGATAAAAGCCGCCGGTTGTGACTTGTCATACCAGGACCGGGAATCTTTGCGCAGGTTATGCCATTGTGAATTTGTCTGCAGGTGTTCTATTACCTTGTCTGAAAGAAGGTTCCTGATGATGGGTTTGACAAGATAATCGGCAGCGCCGACGGCAAACGCTCTGGCCTTGTCCTGTTCGTCCCCCAGGGCCGTAACGAAAATTACGGGGATATAAGCGGTTTGTTCATTATCCCGCAGCAAAGAGCACATCCGGTAGCCGTCCATTTCAGGCATTTTAACGTCGAGGAGAACAAGATCGGGCTTCATTTCCCGTACGATCTCCAAACCAGCTCGGCCGCTTGCGGCAGTGAGCACTCTGTAATCTTCCCCAAGAAATCGTTCAAGCAACTTCAGGCTGTCCTGGTCATCGTCAACGCAAAGGATCAATGGTTTTATTTCAGCCATATGTCACCTCGATGTTATCAAGATAATTTGAAAGTGCTTCAAGCTGCCTGCTGATTTCTGCGGGGTTTTGCTTTTTTGCTGCCTGCTCAATGCGCAGGCCTATACTGGTTATTTCATCAAATCCATACCCCCCCCCCGATCCTTTCATCGCATGTCCGAGGCTTTCTATGCTCCCTTGGTCATTGGCCAGCAGCATTTTTCCTATTTCTATTATATCCTTGCGCCGGTTTGCCAGAAAACCCGGTATCAGGTCTTCCAGGTCAATGTCTGCGTGGATAATTGTCTTTTTCCCAGTATTGTCATTTGTTGTCATTTTGTGTCTCCCTTATAAATATCATCATGATTCCCTGGCCTGTATTTCTGTATGGTTTCCAGTAAAATTTCCTTTTTTATCGGTTTGGTAAGGGGCTCTGTACACCCCGCGGCCAGGTCGATGGCGAGCATTTTGGCAACAACCGCCACAGCTTCTCCATCGCTATGCGCGATGATGACTTTATACCCGAAATTCTCAAGGGTATTTTTTTCGGCCATGGCGGTGAGCACTTCATCTTCCACCAGAAGGATCGTTTTTTGATCTTTAACGCTCACAGTTTTTTCCTTTATGTAAAATAGAAGAAGAATTTCCAATATCCAACACCCAATATCCAAATTTCAAGTAAAAAGAAGAAGAAAGAGTTTCTTTCTGAACCTTGGATATTTGGATATTGGAAATTGGTTATTGGATATTGTTTTTCTCTTATTTGTTTTCGGTTATTCATTTTGTCCCTTCATTATTTAGCATTTCTTTCTGAACCTTGGATATTGGATATTGGAAATTGGTTATTGGATATTGTTTTTTCATTTTTTTCTTTGCTTAATTCTGTCCTCTGTCATCTGACTTCTGTCCTCTGCTCTCTCGTCCATAATCCCTTTCCTCCTCCTATATCTCCTATCTACTATCTACTATCTACTGTCTACTGATTTATATATTAAATTCAATCTTGCACCTTGTGCCCTCATCTTTTTCTATCGAAAAACTCGCTACCAATTGTTTGCAGAGCATTTTTACCAGCATGAGGCCGAACCCTTTTACTTCATTGATGTCAAACCCGGCCGGGAGCTCATTGCCATTATCCTGGATGGTGAGTGTTACATGGTTTTTGATATTTTTGAGGGAAATCTTTATTAGCCCGCTATCTTTGTTAATGAAAGCATATTTCATTTTGTTGGTGAGAAGTTCATTGATGATAATCCCCAGGGGAAACAGTCGTTTTGAATCAAGCTGAAAATCGGCGATACGCTTGTCAAGTTTGATCCTGGCGCTGCCCGGGAACAAGGTGATGACCGTATCGGCAAGGCTTTCGACGTAATTTTTTACGAAAACATCTTTATAGCCCTCTGTTAACAACAGCTTGTCATAGAGTATCCCCATGCTGTTCACCCGTCCGCTGGCATCCTGCAGCACCGCTATGGCCTCGGGATTGGTGACCGCTTTCAGGTGCATTGATATCAGGGCGCCAATGGACACGATATTGTTTTTTATGCGGTGATGGACTTCCCTGAGCAAAATTTCTTTTTCCGCCAGTTGCCGTTTTATTTCCTCCTCCGCCTCCTTACGCGCGGTGATGTCCTCGGAAATGCCCAACAGGTATTTCGTGGTTCCATCGGCTCCGCGGATGCAGACCTTGCGGGTGTGAAGCAGCCGCTGACCTTTCTTGGCGGTCATGATAGGCTCTTCCGGGATGTCCAGTATGCCAGCCTCTCCATCAAGGACTTCCCGGTCCTTGGCCATGAAGTGGGCCGCCTGTTCGGGAGGGAAAAGATCCAGGTTATTCTTACCGAGCAAACTCTGGCGATCATGACCCAGAAGTTCTTCGCCGGCGCGATTGAAGATAACGAACCTCAGGTCTGTCGCTTCCTTGAGAAAGATCATAAGCGGGACGCTTTCCACGACCGTATCGATAAGGGCTTTCGATTCCTTCAATTCCTGGAGCGCAGCTTCCCTTTGGGATTCCATCTGCTTGCGCTCGGTAATGTCTACGATACCGGCGATGGCGCCCCGGTGATTGCCGTCCAGACCGGTGATGATCGACGTTTCCAGGCTGACATAGATGCGCGCGCCGTTCTTGCGCAGAAGTTCGAAATCATACGATTCTTTAATGCCTTGTTGGAGGCGGGCAAGGCCTCGTGTGGCGATCTGGACGCCCTGCTCGTCCATGAATGAAAAGATGCTTCGGCCCGACATTTCCTCCTCCGTGTAGCCCAGCATCTTGGCCAGGCGCGGATTGACAAAGGTCGTTACCGCTTTCTCGTCGATCATCCAGATGCCTTCGTTAAGGCTTTCGACCAATTGTCGGTACTTGGCCTCGCTCTCCCGCAGTTTCTCGAGTGCAGCCTCCCCCTGGGACTCGGCCTGCTTGCGTTCGGTAATATCGCGACATAACGTTAGAGTCTGTATTTTTCCATCTAGTTCCATGCATGTTGCATTGACCTCGATGGGGGTGACGTTTCCCTTTGAATTGACATAGTTAATTTCCAGGTTTCTTATAGATTTTTGCGCAAGGCAGGCCTTGACGGCCGCTGCATTTTTTTCTTTTTCAGAATCGGCAGTCCATTCTATGACGTTCCTGCCGAATATTTCCTTTAGCTCATGGTGTCCGGAAAGACGCACATATTCCGGATTCGCATCAAGCACTAAACCGTCCTGATCAATAATGACGAAGCCTGTATTGGTTGTTTCTATCAGTTTCCGGTATTTAGCTTCACTCTCCCGCAGCGCCGCCTCGGCGAACTCGCGTTGGGTGATATTCTGGATCTGCACGAGAAAACCAGTGCTCGAATCCGCACGATTTCCTAGCGGTGTGATGAGCACATCCAGCCAGATGATCCCTTCCCGGCTGGTAGGATAAAGGTCCAGAATTTTTACTTTTTCGAAATCAAAAGGTCCCTGATATTGTACAGTCTCTCCCAGATGCAGCTTCTCCTTCTGCTCATCGTTGATATTCGGGTCAGCAAAAAGAGAGAAATTTTGAATTGCCTTCATATCCTCTATGCCAAACATATCCAGGCACGCAGAGTTGGCATGTATAAATATGCCAGCAGCATCATAGAGTTCAATGGCAATAGGCGACTGATCATAAATTGCACGATACAGCTTCTCGCTCTCCTGCAGCGCCTCGAGCGCAATCTCCATTCGCGACTCTTTCTCCATTTCCAGCTTTTTCGCCTCGAAAAGCTTGAAGGCCATCTTGATAGACGCCTGGAGCACCGTAACACTGGAACCCTTGACCACGTAGCCGTAAGAGGTGATCTTCTCGGTCTTGGCGACGATCTCCGGCTCGGTATGGCTCGACAAAAAAACCACCGGGATTTCGCGTTCGCGCAAAATGGCCGCAGCGGCTTCGGTGCCATCGATGCCACTTCCCAGGTTGATGTCCATGAGGATCAGGTCGATGGCGGGCGTTTTGGCAACGGTCGCTACCGCTTCTTCGCCGCTACTTACCATGATGACGTTAAAGCCAAAATTCTCAAGGGTACTTTTTTCGCCCATGGCTAAAATCGCTTCATCTTCCACCAGCAGGATTGTTTTTTGATCATTAACGCACATGGTTTATTCCTCCTGACGTTTCAGCTGCCCTTGGCCTGTATTTTTGTATGGTTTCCACTAAAATTACCTTTTTTATCGGCTTGGTAAGGTGCTCTGTGCACCCTGCGTCCAGGCTCTTCCTGGCATCTTCCGCCGTGGCATGGGCAGTGAGGGCGATGATCGGTGTTTTCTCCCGCCTGGTTTTCCGCTCCCATTTCCTGATTTCCCTGGTAGCGGCATAGCCGTCCAGCACCGGCATTTGAATATCCATGAGTACCAAATCATATTCCCCGGATTTAAACATCGCAACCGCAATTTCCCCGTTTTCTGCTATGGCCACATGATCCAATGTTTTTTTTAAATAAACCTGTATAAGGAGACGATTATCCTCCATATCCTCAGCCAGCAGGATATTCAGGGGCCTGATCTCTCCCAGGATGGGCAATCCGTTTCCAGCCGCATTCAAGATTTCCCGTTCTATTGCTCCTTTCAATCGGACAAACTGCAATTCCAGCTCGGCCATGGAGGTTTTTAACGCGACTCTATCCCCTGATTTCGCTGTTTTCTCCATCCGGCAAACTACTTCATGCAGGGCCGCACCGCCAACCCGGGCGGAAGCTGCCTTGATGGTGCGGATCTGGCGTTCCGCCCCCTGAATATCCCCCTTGTCCAGACAGTCTTTCAAGGCATCGATCTGGCCAGGGGTATCCGCAAGAAATCTACTTATGGTCAACGCCAGATTCTCATTGCCTATCAGCCGCTTCATCAAGGCTGCCCTGTCAAAGGTGGGAACAGCGGTTTCTTTGTTGCTGTCCAGTACGCGGCTTTCTTTTTCAGGACTATCCGGGCGATGCCGATCGCCGCCACTCTTTTCATCCGGCAGCCACTTCTGCAGCATCGCGGCCAGCGCCTGAGGGAAAATGGGCTTTGCCAGGTAATCGTTCATGCCGGCCTGGAGACATTTCTCGCGATCGCCAGCCATGGCCTGGGCGGTCATGGCAATAACCGGAAGGCTGTGGTCGAGAACCCCTGATTTTGGGTCCCTGATCCGGCGGACGGCTTCCAACCCATCCATTTCCGGCATCTGCACGTCCATCAGCACCAGGTCATAAGCTGCCGATTCCAGGGCCTTGAGCGCCTCTATGCCGTTGGTCACTGCAACGGCGGGCATTCCCAGTTTCTCCAGTATGCCCAGCGCCACCTGCTGGTTGGTGATATTGTCTTCGGCCAGCAGGATGCGAACATTTTCGCGCCGGGTCTCGCGCAGCAAGTGGCGCGTAACTATCGGCAACTTGGCTTTGCTGTCCGTACCGCCAAGTACGGACGCCAGGCAGTCAAAGAGATCGGACTGGCGCACCGGTTTGGTCATGTAAGCAGCAAAGTCGATTTCCTTTAATTGCATGGCATCGCCCCGTTTTCCCAGGGACGTCATCAAAACCAGGGGCGTGCCGGCCAGATTAACGTCCGCCCTGATGGCTTTAGCCAACTCTTCACCGTCCATACCTGGCATTTGCATATCAAGGACTGCGACCTGATAGGGCTTGCCAGCAGCAGCCGCCGCGCGCAGCCGGCTCAGGCCCGTTTGGCCGTCGGCAGCTTCGTCAGGCCGGGCGCCCCAGTTTTTAACCTGGGCAAGCAATATTTCGCGGTTGGTAGCGTTGTCGTCAATCACCAGGATGCGCGCCCCGCGAATGTCAGCGGGCGGCGGCAGTTTACGTTCCAGCTGCCCTTGCTTTGGAAAACAAGCTCTGAACAAGAATTCCGTGCCCCGACCTTCCTTGCTTTTGACGGAAATATCTCCTCCCAGCGCCTCGGCCAGTTGCCTGGAAATGGCCAAGCCCAGTCCGCTACCGCCGTATTTACGGGTTGTCGAAGCGTCCACCTGGGTAAACTGATTGAAAAGGACGCCCAATTTATCAGCCGCGATGCCGATGCCCGTATCGCGGACAACGAACCTCAAGAACGCCGCTTCATCAGTTTCTGATTCCAGGCTCACGCGCACCGAGATCTCGCCTTTATGGGTGAACTTGACGGCATTGCCGGCAAGATTGACCAGGATCTGCCGCAAACGGCCGGGGTCGCCGCGCAGGTAAGCCGGGACGTCCGGCTCGGCAGCGCAGATAAATTCCAGGCCTTTTTCCTGGGCCTTGAACGCCATCATTTCCGCAAAATCGTCCAAAATGGCGCGCAAATCGAAATCGAGCATCTCCATCTCCAGCATGCCGGCTTCGATCTTGGAAAAATCCAGGATATCATTGATCACCCCCAGCAGCGATTCGCCGCTGGCGCGAACGATCTCGGCATAACGGCGCTGCTCCTTGTCAAGGGCGGTGTCAAGCAACAGCCCGGTCATGCCGATGACCCCGTTCATGGGCGTGCGGATCTCGTGGCTCATGTTGGCCAGGAACTCGCTCTTGG
>JBAXOR010000043.1:0-7647 GCA_037133155.1 Chrysiogenales bacterium
CTACATCTCTGTGTCTCATTTCGATCATTGGAATTTGGAAATTGGAATTTGTTTGTGATTTGGTGCTTGGGATTTGGAATTTAAGAAGGGCGACCCACCCCATTAAGGGACATACTTTCACTATGATTTCAACCAGTCTTTAAATTGTTGAAATCATTTAGTGAAAGTATACCATCCTTGTCACTATGATTTTCCCAATTTCGAGTAGTCGGGGAAATCATCAAGTGACATGACACCGTCACTAGATGTTTTCCGCTGCGTCTCGAATTAACGGAAAACATAGTGACGGTGCATTATTGAAAGGAACTGCAAGGTCGGGAAGACCCCTAGGCCCCCTAGGTCTTGATTGAGTTCATATTTATTTCATCTCGACCAATACTTCGTTTTGCGTCATCATGGGTTTATGAATTGAGATACGTTATGGTCAATTGCAAACAGGTGGCGAATGTTACCCAGATGAGATACGGGATGTTGACATAGACCAGCCAACGCATCCCGGGCGCGGCGTGCCAGATAGCGCAGAGCGCCCAGACCAGCGTGCCAAGGACGAGCAAAATATCCAGCGCCGCCAAAAGATTGTTTTTCAGCCCGAATTGCAAGGGCGTAAACGCAAAGTTGAAAATCAGGTTCAGGGCGAAAGGCAATGCGATAATCAAAGCAATTTCTTTTTTGGCAGCCATCCAGAATACCCTGCCGAAGGAAAGGGCGATCAAAACATAAAGAATGGTCCATACCGGGCCGAAAAGCCACGACGGCGGCGCCCATGACGGTTTGATCAGTTGCGAGTACCAGTTGGTTGTGTTCATGGAGATATTTTAACATTTTTCAGTTTGTTAGCAACTCAGCCGCCGAATTTCGCGGGCCTTGGGGAGCAGGTCCCCAGATTTCAGAAATCAAGTTGATAAAGCTATTGATGCTGCTGCGATTAGCCTTACTGGTTCCATGATGTGTTTCAATTAGATATCTACATTTTTTTTACATGATAGGATTTTTTAGAAGTATTCGCTTTATTATCTTTTTCTTCACGGTTATAATCAAAGGATGACGGAAGTACGAATCGGCACGTGCAGCTGGAAATACGATTCCTGGCGCGGGCTCGTCTACCCGGAAAAGGGAGCGCTCGACTTTCTGGAGGAATACGCGCGCCGGTTCGACACGGTCGAGATCGACCAGTGGTTCTGGTCGCTCTTTGCCGGCGACAGGGTCGCGCTGCCGAAGGAAACCGATGTAAAGAACTACGCCGCGGCCGTGCCCGGCGATTTCCGCTTCACGGTCAAGGCGCCCAACGCCATTACCCTGAGCCACCATTACCAGAAAGACAAGGCCGCGCCGCTCGAGGCCAATCCCCATTTTCTCTCGCTCGGTCTCTACCGCGATTTCCTGGAAAGGCTGGAACCGATGGCCGGTAAGGTCGGGCTGGTGATGCTGCAGTTCGAGTACCTGAATCGCAAGAAGGCCAGCTCGCAAGGCGAATTCCTGGAGAAGCTGGAACCCTTCCTGGCCGGCCGGCCGCGGGCCGTGCCGCTGGCCGTCGAGTGCCGCAACCCCAAGTTTCTCGACGAAGCCTATTTCAAGTTCCTGGCCGGGCACGACACCCACCACGTATTCTGCCAGGGCTACTACATGCCCCCGGTCTGGGAGATCGAGTCAACTTTCGGCGATCTGCTGACCGACAGTTCGGTCATCCGCCTGATGGGGAGCGACCGCAAGGGGATGGAGCTGAAAAGCAACGACGACTGGAGCCTGATCATCGAGCCGAAGGACGACGAGCTGAAAAAAATAGCCGCCATGGTGGGGAATATGCGCAAGGGCAGGAAAACCGTCTACGTCAACATCAACAACCATTACGAAGGCTCGGCGCCGCGCACGGCGGAAAAAATAAAATCCCTGTTGAAGTGAATTCCTGATTAAAATTCAATTCTAATGAATCACGACTGGTAAATTTCAACTACTAGATCTATTTCCATACAGCCTTAAAAAACCCTTCCAATTTATGCGGATCGAGATGGCCGTCGGTGCGGACGCCGCTGCACAGGTCGACGCCGAAGGGCAGGACCTGGTCGATCGCTTCGCGGACGTTGGAGGCGTTCAAACCGCCGGCAAGGAAAACGGGGACCGGGGAGAGTTCGACGATGCGGCGGCTGAGGCGCCATTCGTGGACGCGGCCGGTGCCGCCAAGTTGTTTGACAACTAAAGAAGGATTGCCTGAGTCAAGAAGCAGGGCATCGACTTGCTCGGCAGCTTGCAGCGCTTCGTCGAGCGAGCGTTCGTCGCGGACATGGATGACCTGCACTATTTTGACAGCAGGCAATGCAGCACGGATGGCCGCGTAAGCGCCGGGTTCGGGAGCGTCGACAAGCTGCAGGGTGTTGGTCAGGGTGCGCCGATGGTGGGCGATGATGGCCTCGGCCTGAGTCTCGCAGGTCAGCAGGAAGGTGGCAATCGGCGGCGGCACCGATTTGGCGATCTGCAAAATCAGGTCGTCGGGGATCGGGCCCGGGCCGCTGGGCATGGCCGCGACCAGCCCCAGGGCCGCAGCCCCGAAGGCGATGGCGGTCCTTGCCTCTTCCTCCGAAGCGATGCAGCAGATCTTCACCCTTGTTTTCATGGTATTTTCAAATAGGAAATCTTGCTCGCTGTTTAACTTCTTCTCGTATGGGTGATGTTATCAAAAATAGCCTGACCTTGAACAATATCAGCGCCGTATCCAGTTCTGCTGGGTTAGGATAGCAGGGAATATATTTTAACGGCATAATCAGTTCTCCTTTTTCTTTTTCAATAATTTTTTTTCAGCGGCTTCGATTGACTGTAGAAAGTGTTTTTCAACTGCCGTTAATTCATCCATGTTTTTCTCTGTATAAGTGGAATATTCCAAATGCGCTTTTTTTTCGGCAAGCCCGGCCGATATGTTCCCGGCATCAACCAGTACATTTTGGCGGGACATTTTTATAAACCCGTTGAGCACATCAATCCAGTCCGCCATGGTCATTGTTTTTCTTTGCATGGCGTTGACTTCGGCAATATCGAGATAGGCAGAAACAAGACGATTCAATACGGCAATTTCTTCTTCTCTTAAATAATTTTTCGCAATAGTGACATCCTTTATTTTTGGTTTATTGCCTTTGAAAGAAGTCAGCCCCATAAACGGTTCGTTAGAATTTGCCCGTTTGAAAATTATTTCTGCGGCGGTGTGCCCGTGTGCCGCCCAATGAAGTTTGTTTTGCACTGTCTGAAAAAATCTTTTTGTGGCTTCCGTATCAGGATCATAATCTACACTTGTCGCATAAATTTCAAGAACCTTTCTATAAAACACCTTTTCAGAAGAACGGATATCACGAATACGGGCAAGCAGTTCTTCAAAATATCCTCCGCCATTTTTGAGCAGTTCGTCGTTCATCGTGAAACCTTTTATTAAATATTCACGAAGCCGTTCTGTTGCCCAGATGCGAAATTGAGTGCCTCTTAATGACTTGACCCTGTAACCAACAGAGATAATCACATCAAGATTGTAATAGTCAAGCTGGCGCTGAACATCCCGATTGCCTTCCCTGCGAACCGACAAGTATTTCTTGTGAGTTGCTTCCGGGGTCAGTTCCCTTTCTTCAAAAATGTTAATTATATGAAGGCTTATGTTCTGTTGGGTGATCTGAAACAGTTCGGCCATATGCTGCTGAGTCAGCCAGACTGTATTGTTTTCTAATCTTACATTTATTTTAGTTGTGCCATCTTCCGTCTGATATATAATAATCTCCGATTTTTCGATGTTTTTATTCATTAGAAAATCTTGCTCTGTGTTTGACTTTTTGATTTTTAAAATACATTTAAGCCGTGTTAGATTTCCGATTCACCAAAGATTTCGTCAAAGCATCAAGATTTTCCTGTTGGGCAAGCCAATCCAGGGCGCCGGCGGTCGCTCGCCAGGCTTCCAGGTTATAGAAGGTGAAGGCGACCGCTTCGTCTTCTTCTCCTATTTGTATAAAGGATGGCAAAGCATGCGGCATTTGCTTTTTCCCAAGCAGGTAGGCAGGGATGTATTTATTCCCGGCGATTGCTACTGTCAACAATTTCTTTCCCCGCGGCGAATCGCCGGATTTGCGGAAATCCAGCAAGGCCCGGGCATATGACCAATTGGCCACCGCATCATTTTTGAAGACCTTGTACAGCGCTTCGGCTTCTTTGTCGCAGTCAAGCTCGATAAGGCAAGGCATGAGTTGATAACGGATGCCTTGATTGTCGCCGGGATTCAAGCGCAGCATCTCCCGAAAATGGGCAGCTGCTTCCTCCCTCTTCCCCGATAGCCACAAACTTTCGGCCAATTTCTGCCGGACGCGCATATAAGGCCGCGTTGCCAAAATACCCCAGAAATGGCCTGCATCATCATTAAAAGCCTCAGGGCCCAAGGCGCGCTCTCCGGCTGCGACACCGCTCTTATACAGTGCAATCACTTCCTCCAGGGTTTGCGCATGTTCCTGGGCAAGTAGCATATAGGCATCGTCGCAGACCGGGGAGATGGAAAGAGCCTTCCGCGCCATGGCAACGCGCTTCCTGTCATTCGCTTCTTCCCAGGCGTCGTAAACGATATCCTGCGCTCGATCCAGCGGGCTTCGGGGTTCATCTTCATCAAGTTCATCCGCGGCCAGCGGTGCGGGCACCGAAACCGGCATAAACTGTTCGTTTTCCCGCTGCCGCCTGGTCTTGAATGTCATTTTCAGTTTCTTCTTTTTCATATCAAATGGTCGTCATACCCGGGTCAATACATTCTCGGACACGAAAATATTCCTGCGTCTGAAGGAAACGGGGCTCTCCACCAGCAAAAAAGCTTTGAGCGATTCCAGGCCGCCGACAAAGAAAGGTTCCTTTAAAAATAGTTTTTTATCATCCACCCAGGCGGGGATTTTTAAATTATTTCTTACACAAAGTTCCTCTACCATAGCTGCTATATATGCCTTATCCCTGTTTTTTTTTATGTTTGGAAAAGGGCAGTTTTCGATCATCCTGATTTTGTTTACTTGTGTGGCTTCATTGAATGCATCAATAAAATTTGCCAGCAAATAACGGAGTTGATCCATAATTTTATTATATATTTAACCTGATACTTTATCAAGCTCAATCACCTCGTGAAACTACACGCCGATTAACAGGAGAGAGTTTTCTCCTTAGCCCCCTATTTCAGCCGGTTGGTATGACATTTAGTTCATACATATATAATATTTCTTTATATCAATATTTTTGATGATATCGGGAAACAACATGAATCCGGAAGCGCTCAATCGCCTCCTGGCTGCAATCAAAAAATATTTTTCGCAGGCGCAACGGAATATGGCCAAAACCGAGACATCAACGGCGAAATGCTGACTCAAAGTTCCGGCTGTACTTTCTCATTGGTTTTCGCTACCATAGGCAAAGACGAACAGGAGGAAAAGCACAATGAAACAAATGCTATGGTTTATTGGCATCGGCTTTTTTTTAGCGGCAAGTCCGCTTTTTGCCGATGAAGCGGAACTTTTAAGCAAAGCGGAACAGCTCAGTCAGCAGAAAAAATATACTGCGGCGCTTGTATTGCTGGACGGCGGTTTGCGGCAGTTCGGTGAAACGGAAAACCTCCTGGCCGCGAAATCCCAGACTCTCCTGGCCCTGGACCGCAACCGGGAAGCTCTGCCGGTCGCCATCCGCCGCGTGGAAGCGGCTGAACGCAAGTCTCCCTGGCATTGTCTCGCCGTGGTGTCCATCTGCCTGAAATTGCATGACCAGGAAGGGGCCTTCGCCTGGCTTGGGCGGGCGGTCGAACGCGGTTTTCTCGATTACAGCGAACTGGAAAGCGAAGAATTCAGGGCCCTGAAAAAGGACCCCCGTTATGAACCCCTCATCCAGACCATTCAGCGCAGAATCGGCATCGGGCAAGCGGCCAAAGATTTCACGGTCGAACTGCTTGGCAAAGAAAAATTCATCTTATCCGGGCAAAAAGGCAAAGTCGTGCTCATCGATTTCTGGGCCACCTGGTGCCCACCCTGCCGCGAAGGCATCGTCCACCTTAAAGAATACTACGAGCGCTTCAAGGGCCGGGGATTTGAAATTGTCGGCATCAGCCTCGATGCCGACCGTAAAAAGGTTGACGAATACCTGGCCAAGGAAAAACTGAAATGGAAGATCGCCTTTTCCGGCAAAGCCTGGAACGACGACATCGCCAGGCTTTACAGCATCAACCTGATTCCCGCCTATTGGCTGATCGACCGCCAAGGAATTTTGCGCGATTTCGGCCTCCATCTGCGCGATAAAAAAAATATGAAGCAAGCCATAGAAAGATGGCTCGCCGAAAAATAGGGCCCCATAAACTGCCATAACCCGGTGCTCCTTGACATTTTTTTTACTTCCCGGCAGAATGCCGGCAGCGGTAAACATATTCCAAAACAACGGCGAGGAAGCAAATGCATGACACAGCCGGAAAGGAACCGGAAAATGAAAAAACAAAGACAGGCTTGAAAACGCGGCCATTTTTTATTCTGATCATTGCGGCGGCCGGCATCCTGCCGCTGCTGCTTTATCGGGCCACTGACACCGACGCCTCCGGCCCAATTGCGGCCGTACTGCCCATGAGCCCCTGGCTGCAATGGGCCACGGTGCTCACCGCCTTCGCTGTCAAACCCTTTTACATGGTCCTCAGCCTGCTGATCGCGCTGTGGCTGCGCCGACGACGCTCGCCGGACCTGGCCGCCCTGAAATGGGCCTTGCTTTTCTTTTTCAGTGGCGAGCTTTTTTGCGCCGTCAATTACCTGTTTTTTGCCGAGGGCTCGCACCTGGCCGAATACCTGCACATGGTCGGCATGGCCGTCGCCTTCGGCCTCACCGTCCTGGCCCTGGTCGAATTCTTGGATGAAAGGGTGATCCGTTTCAGCAATCCCGATAGCCACTGCGCACTGCTGGCCGCCTGCGGGAAATGTTATAAAAATGCCGCTGTCTCCTGCAGCCTGAGAATGATTTTCACCATCGCCGCTCCCTGTTTGTTCGCCCTCTGCGCCATGCCGCTGCTGGCGGAACCACGGTCCATCCTCCAGAATGTTATCATCCTGGGTACACCCTATGCTTATTCCCACTCTCTGCTCTATCAACTTTTCGAAATACGCTACGCCCCAACCGCGGCCGCCATCTTTTTCGCTGTGGCCTTTCTCCTGCTGCTGCTGCGCAAAGAGCGCTCCTTTTCAACGGCCAAGCTCTTTTTCGCCGGCGGCGCCGGCTTGCTGGCATTCGGCATGTTCAGGCTGATCCTGTTCTCCATATACCGGGACAACCTGGCCTGGTTCGTCATCTGGGAAGAGCTGACAGAATTGCTATATGTCACGGCGTTGGGATTTTTCCTGCTCGTGTTCCGCAAAAAGCCCTTGCTGCTCCAGCCACATTCATGACGACGAAAAGCAAGCGCTTTTGGGCCGGGAACACGGCCGTTTTTTTCTATATCGCTCATGGCTTGACCTGGCTGCTGCGCGGCGCTCCGGCCAACCTGCTGTGGGCCTGCCACCTGGGCTGCCTGCTGGTCGGCATTGCCGTTTTGGCCAATCGCCCCACCCTGAACGCCGTCGGCGCGCTTTGGCTGGCCCTGGGCAACATCCTGTGGTGCATCAACCTGGCCGGCGGCGGCGAATTTATCTGCAC
>JBAXOR010000044.1:0-7601 GCA_037133155.1 Chrysiogenales bacterium
AATTTTAGAATTTGCTATAATGCTCTTAAGTTACTTATCCTGCGCAGCAGGGTTAAAAGGAGATCCCTTGGAAAATCGATTGGAGAAGCGCTTGAAGAAAGTCGCGGCCGTGTTCGACGCCGAAGCCGGCGTCAGGGCGCGCCGGAAGAAAAAGAACAGCTACTACTATAAAAAAATTATTGCCTTCTACCGTTTTTTGATACCCGCAGGGGCAAGGATACTTGAGGTCGGCTCCGGCAACGGGAACCTTTTGGCGGCGCTGAAACCATCCAGAGGCGTTGGAATTGACGCCAGCGGATGCTTCGTGGAGCTGGCGCGCAAAAAACACCCGGAACTGGAATTTGTCCATGAATTTGCCGAGCTTTTCAAAAGCGACGAGAAATTCGACTATGTGATTCTCTCCGGGCTAGTAGGTTACCTTGACGACGTGCAGGGCGTCCTGGAAAATCTGCAAAAAGTGTGCCTGCCCTCCAGCCGTATTATCATCGACTATTACAATTATCTCTGGGAACCCATATTGCGCCTGGCCAGCCTTATCGGCCTGCGTATTAAAGGCAATGTGCAAAACTGGCTTTCGCTGAACGATCTGCAAAACCTGCTGCACATTTCCGGCTATGACGTCGTGCGCAAATCAAGGAAACTTATTTTTCCCCTTTATATCCCGTTTTTTTCCAATTGGTTTAACCGGGTTTTTTCCAACCTCCCTTTATTCAGCAAACTTTGCCTGCTCAATTTTATTGTCGCCCGCCCTGAACCGCAAGCACCGCCGCCAGCCGCCAGTGTCTCGATCATCATCGCCTGTAAAAATGAAAAGGGCAATATCCAGGAGCTCATGGAACGGATTCCCGATTTCCCCGCCGGCATGGAAGTAATTTGTGTGGATGGCCGATCCACCGACGGCACGCGCCGGGAACTTGAACGCGTCCAAAGTCTCTATCCTAGAAAAAACATCCGGATTTTTGACCAAACCGGGCCGGCAGGCAAAGGCCCTGCCGTGCGTAGCGCTTTTAAAAAAGCCCAAAACGACATCTTTATCATTTTAGACGCTGATATTTCGGTCGCGCCCGAAGACACGCTTAAATTTTACGATCTTTTGCTCAAAAGGCGGGGCGAATTCATCAACGGCACGCGGTTGGTGTATCCCATGGAAAAGCAGGCGATGCGCTTTTTAAATACCTTGGGAAATAAATTTTTCAGCGGCGCTTTCACCTTCCTTTTGGACCAGAGAATCAAGGATACCCTTTGCGGCACCAAAGCGTTTTTTCGGAGGGATTACGAGATCATCGCCGCCAACCGGGCCTATTTCGGCGATTTCGATCCATTCGGGGATTTCGATCTTTTGTTCGGCGCGGCGAAACTGAATCTGAAAATTGTCGAAGCGCCGGTCCGTTATTACGAGCGACGTTACGGCACGACTAAAATTCACCGTTTCAGACATGGTTTTTTACTTTTGGGGATGTGTGTCATCGCGATGAGGCGCCTCAAATTCATTTGAAAACCAAAATACAGGATCATTTCTTTTTAACCCTGCTGCGCAGGATAAGTAACTTAAGAGCATTAAAAAATGAATTCATTTTTTCTAATGCTCTTATCCCCCCTTTGCAGGGGACTTCGCAGCTTAGCTGGGTAGAAAGCAAATTATCTTGTTTTTTCACCAAGTTAATTTGCTTTAAGTTACTAAAAGAGAACCTTTGGGCTGTCTTTTTTTACAGCGCAGTCGCTTTGCTTTTTTTTTGGCCCGCGCTGCGCTTTTTGTCGACCAGTCTGATCGGCCCGGCCGAAGACAATATGTTTTTTTACTGGGCTCTCTGGCATGGCAGTGAATCGTTCTCGAACCCGGCTTTTTCTTTCATGCACACGCAGCTTATATATTACCCGGAAGGTATCAGTCTTCTTTTTTGCAACTATTATTATTACGGCATTGCTATCACCATTTTTTTGCGTATTTTTTTCACTTTGCCGCTGATTCATAATCTGCTGATTTTCCACACCTTCGTAGTAGCCGGTTTGGGTGCCTTTTGCCTGATCCGTTATTTGACCGCCGATTTTAAAGTCAGCCTCCTGGGCGGATTTGTGTTTGCTTTCAACCCGTCCCATTTCGCCCATTCCCTGCACCATTTGACCATCGCCTCGATCCAATTCATCCCGTTTTTCGTCCTTTTTTTTATCAGGACAGCCCGCGAAAAAAACAAAATCAATATCTTTTTGGCCGCTTTGTTCATGACGCTCAACGCCTTGTGCGACTGGAATTACCTTGTTTTTGATCTTGTTTTTATCCTGCTGGGATTCATTTATCTTCTATGGCGTAGACGCGCGAACGCCTGGGCGGCGCTGAAGAGGATTGCCTGGATTCCCTCCCTGGCCTTTCTCTTTTTATCGCCGCTCATCGTTCCCATGATTTTAGCCATGCTCAACCGGACTTTTTTCAAAATACTGCCCGGCCATGACATTTACGTCGCCGATTTTTTCAGCTTTTTCACACCGCACCCCTATCATCTTTTGTCCGCCAACCGCCTGATTCAAAAAATAAACAACGCCTTCACCGGCAACGATTGGGAAAAGACGGCGTACCTGGGAATCGTCAACCTGCTTTTGATTGGCTTTGCCGCGCGTCCTATCTGGAAACGGGCCGGAAAATATTTCCTGGGCCTTGGCGCTTTCATGATCCTGGCCATGGGGGTGTCCCCCCATTTCCTGGGCCGTTCGTTGCCGCTGCCGCTGCCGTACCGATTGCTGCAAGCCCTGCCTTTTTTTTCTCAGGCCAGGAACCCCTCCCGCATCATTGTCTATGCCTATCTTTTTTTGGCGATACTGACTGCTTTTGCACTCCGTCATTTTTTGGCCGGGATGCGATCAAAAGTGCGCGGCCGGATGGTGTGGGCGGCAATTTTTTTACTGGTATTTCTTGATTTTTATGCGGTGGATGCAGTTGTAACACCTGTTGTCTTGCCGCCTTGTTATGCGGTGATTCAAAAAGATCCTGCCGGAAATTTCGGGATTCTCGAACTCCCCCGGGACAGCGCCCGCTACATGCTGTATCAGACAATGCGTGGAATTCCCAGTGTGCAGGGATATATGGGCCGGCGCTTCGAAAAAACCTTAATTGACAGCCTGGTAAATGATTTAAAGCATCTGGATGGGCAGAAAAGACAGCTCATAGCTAACCGCGTCAAGTACATCGTGTTTTTTAAAAAGCGACTGGATTGGGACTCAGTCAAACCGGCCGATGTCAAATATTTTCAAGAGCGCGAGCAGATTGCGACCATTTATGCCGCCACTTATGAAAAAATTTTCAGCAATAATGAGTCCGTTGTTTTCAAGGTTTATTAAATCCGTTTTGCGCCAAACGTAACTTTTGCCTCCATTCCTTCGTAAACTTGCCTAAGGAGGATTCATGAAAAAAGCGCCTTTCATCATGCTGATTGGACTGCTCATGCTGCCGCTACGCAGCGCCCAGGAACAGAAAGAGACGAAACCGGATATCTTTAAAAATCTGCAGATCGTGGAAAAAGCGGAAGCGCTTCCCCCACGCCTGCAATCAGGATACAACAGCATCACGGCCAAAAGCATGATGGCCATGCTGGTTTTCTTGTCTTCAGACAACCTCGAGGGTCGGGAAACAGGTACCCGCGGCTATGATACGGCAGCCGAATACGCGCAGTCATTCTTTTCCCTCTGGAGACTCGAGCCGGGCGGCGACGCCCCGCAACCCGCCAGCACCCAGCTGCGGCAGATGAAAAGTGATATGCAGACGGCCAAGCCCGTGCGCAGTTATCTGCAGGAATTCGAGCTCAAGGAAGCAGTTGAAACTTCCGCCAGCGCCCGTTTGGAAATCGTTCGCCCTGGCGGCGGTATCCGGCGCACAGTACCATTTTCCCAGGGAATAGATTTCATCTTCAATTCCAGCCTGCCCGTGGAGATCAGCGCCTCCTTGGTTTTCACCGGATACGGCATCAGTGAAAAAAGCATCGCCTACGACGACCTCGCGGCCGTCGACGTTAAGGACAGGATCGTCATGATCCTTTCGGATGCCCCGGGCAAGGACGACAGCACATCGCCATTCCAAAAAAAAGACATCAAGGAAAAATATTTCCCAACCATGCCCGGCCGCCAGGGTGGTCCCGCTTTTACCAGGGCCGCAGAAATCATTAAACGCGGCGCTGTGGCCGTGCTGATCGTTAAAAATTCCCTTGTTGAAAACGGCGACATCCATCACGACATCATCGCCCAACAGCAAATTCGCGATGATAAGCCCATCCTCCCCGATTCCCGAAAAAAGCTGCTTATTCCCGGCGCCAAGCCCACGCCCTGGGAAGGGAAAAACATCGTTAAAATATCCCGCGAAATGGCCAACGCTATCCTGGAAACGGCCAATGAAACGGTCGAGAGCCTGCAAAAAAAGATCGCTGCCAAATACAAGCCCCATTCCTTCAGCCTGCCCGGCGCCAACCTGCAGATCAGCAACCACGTCCGTTTCCAGTTGCTAAAAAGCGCCAACGTCATCGCCTTCCTCGAGGGCAGCGATCCGCAATTGAAAAACCAGGCCGTGGTCATCGGCGGCCACCTTGACCACTTGGGCCGCCGGGGTGATTATATCTACAACGGCGCCGAGGACAATGCTTCGGGTGCTGTCGGCGTTCTGGCTATCGCCCGGGCCATGGCCAGCAACCCGGAAAAACCCAAACGCAGCACAGTTTTCTGCCTCTGGACCGGTGAGGAGGAGGGACTGTTGGGTTCACGCTATTACGTGGAGCATCCGCTGTATCCGTTGGCAGACACCGTCGCTTACATCAATCTGGATATGATCGCCCAAGCCTGGGACGAAAAGGGGCTGCAGCGGATGATGCGCATGATGAACATGAATGAGGGCGAAGCACTGCTAAAAAAGATCAAGCCGGAAAACTTCCTTCCTGTTTCCTATTCATACGAAGCGTTTGACCTGAAAAACGCCTTGCTGGAGGCCAACCGCCATATCGGCTTCGATATCCTTTACCGGGAGTCGCCCAAAACCCTTGAGCGCATGATGGGCGGCAGCGATCATGCCGCTTTTGCCATGGCCGGTGAACCCTGGGCTTTCTTCATGAGCGGGATGAGCGACATCTACCATACGCCGGCCGACAGCATGGAGAAATTCAGCGGCGAGACCATGGAAAAAGTGAGCCGCCTGATCTATCTGGCAACCTTTCTATTGGCTGATAAATAGTATATGGTTCGCGGAATAGGAAACGACATTACAGCAAAGTGATATTTGCGCCGCAGCCGGAGCGCCCGGTTATTTACTGACCCTTTCGATATATGACCCGTCGCGGGTGTCGATCTTGATAACCGTCCCCACTTCGATGAACGGCGGCACCGTCACCTCGAGGCCACCATCGAGCTTGGCCGGCTTGTAAGAGGCCTGCACGGTCGAGCCTTTCATGTTCTTCTCGGTCTCGACCACCACGAACTCCATGGAGAGCGGCGGCACTATGTTGATCGGTTTGCCCTGGAAGAACTCCATCTGGTAGGTCTCGTTCTCCTTCAAATAGTAGACGTTGTCGCCGATGAACTCCTCGTCCAGGCTGATCTGGTCGTACGTCGTGGTGTCCATAAATATGTAATGGGTGCCATCGTGGTAGGAATAACTGACTTCCTTGGTCTCCAGGGTCACCTTTTCCACGCGGTCGGAACTACCAAAACGGAACGGGGAGCGGACATTGTTCTCCAGGTCACGCATCTTGACGTGGATCGTCGACTTGTAGCGGCCCGGGGTAACATGGTCCATTTCCTCGACGCGATACAGTTTGTTCTCCATCAGAATGATCATTCCCCTTCTGATCTGAGTGGCATTAATCATAACTACCTCCGCTGATAAACTCGTTGATTTGCCCGCGATCATTCGTGCGGGCGTAAAACAACCGGGTATTGTCTTGATAAAGGAAAAAGTACCCGGCTTCGGAATTTCCAGCCATGAATGACCGGCCTTTGTTCTGACCGGCGCGAAAAGAAAACTTGAAATTTTTTTCCACAAAATTCCGAAAAGCGGCTAAAAAGCGGGAACAATCCGCGGGCGTGTCCCACTGCGCTTCCCAGAGCAGCATGGAGGAATTGGCATTATGGTAAATGGTATAAAAATCGCCGCCCCAACCGGACGCCGCAGCGTCTACTTCAGTGCCACTTGCCAGCAGTACATTTAAAAAATATTCGCCGATAACCCCTGAATGGACCAACTGTCCCGGCACAGGACAATAGCCGATACGCACCGGTACCGGCTTTTCCCGGCGGAGATATTTTTCCGGATGCAGAATCTGTTCGGAAGACTGCGGCGGTTGCTTCAGTACCTGATTCAAGCCCGGCCATTTCTTTTTTTTTAAAATTTCCCGGCTGAATTTCAACCCCTCCAGGTAAGGCATGAGCAATTGATACTTGACGATAGCTGTGGCGTCGGCCAGCGAAGAAGCTCCGGCCAAAGCCGAAAAAGCCAACACATTGTCGGCACTGAAAGCCTCACCGATCAGATCGGGATCAAACCCCAGCTGGCGGATCATGATTAAAGTGGCGTCACCTTCTATTGCCGCCAGAGCCGCCAGTTTACGATCATCATAGTCTGAATATTCTCCCAGTATTCCGGCCAGGCGAAAGTGCTGGTCCTGGATGGCATGGCGAAATTCGTGTACCAGGGCCGGCGCGTTGATCATGTCCAGGTTGCGGAATTCTTCGACCGCCAGCAATTCCCTGGTTTTTTCGTTGTACATGCCGCCGACATTTTCCAGGATGATTTTCTTGCGCAATGGCTTGAGATCTATTTTCTTGTCGGTAAAGCCCATCAGGTAAATAAACTCGGCTTCCTTACCTGCAAGTTCATCGGGATAATCACTGTCGAACAGCTGTTCGATATATTTTTTCAGCTGGGCACGATCCAGGTAACGCACCGGAACATCCCGGGTAAATTTAAGCTGGCCGATTTGGACGACCGATTTTTTCAGCTCATCGATGGAAGCGGTTTGACCGCATAAAAAAAGGCCACTTAAAAAAATAATTGCAATAAACAAAAAACGCTGACTTTTCATCGTCTAGTTTATAGCACAATCGGAGGCAGTATGACAAGGGGGGGATGCACGACAAAATTTGGCAGAGGCCATTCATGGAACGGCCCCTGCCGATTTTTTTCAATTCAAATCGATGCTGAACGCCAAGGGGTAATGATAGCCCCGTTCGACCACTTTTTCGCCGCGAAACAGGGCCCATGAAGGAAGCAACTGGTAGGCTTTGGTCATCTGAAAAAGCTGCAAGGCGCTGTTGGCAATAATCAGGGTCATCATGCGTTGCCGATTATATGGACTTGGATAGACCACGACCAAACCATCGCTTTCGTGGCCATAGACCTGGCCGTTCCAGGAAAACCAGTTTTTCCCGAGTTTCAGGCCCAGCTTCTCTGCCACTTCCCTGGTCAGCAGATTGTCTTCGCTTCCACCCAGGAGGATCAGGTCAGAATCGGC
The DNA here is from genome assembly GCA_037133155.1 of Chrysiogenales bacterium. Taxonomy (GTDB): domain Bacteria; phylum Acidobacteriota; class Aminicenantia; order UBA2199; family UBA2199; genus UBA2199. The sequence goes on from JBAXOR010000044.1 coordinate 7,479, forward strand.
CAATAACTGCTGCGTAATCTCGCTGTCCTTATGCAACGGCGGCAGGATTTCACTGAAGGCGTCAGCCAAAACTGTACAGAAGCGCAATCCCAAAGTATGAAAAGCCTCTATCTCCCGGCAGGT
>JBAXOR010000045.1:0-7579 GCA_037133155.1 Chrysiogenales bacterium
CCCTTGCGCCAGAACCGGGTCATTGCCCTGCACGATTATCCATATGATCCGGTGCTGAACATCTTCTTCCCTCTGGCCGGCATGCGCTTCCCTGCCGACTATTACCGGGTAACCCTGCGGCTGTTCACGGCTGCCGGGATTGTGGTTGATGTGCAGGAGGCTAAATTCAGCATCTCGCCCATGCCATTAGTGGCTCATCCGATCGAGAGCTACAAGGTGCTGTCAATGCAGGCTCCTGCCCAGTTCGAGTTTATCCGCGCCATGCAGTACGAAAACCTGGGGAAACTGGAAGAGGCGGAGAGGCTATTCGCCGCTGCCCTGGCGCACAACCCCGGCTTTGTCGAAGGCAGGCTGAAATACCTGCGCATCCAGAACCGGCTTAAGAATTTCGCCACCACCCTGGCGGCAAGCGAACCTCTGCGGGGCAACGACAAGGCGGCGTTTGATTTCCATTCTCTGCGCGGGGCGGCTTTTTTTGGCCTGGAAAGATACGACGAGGCCCTGACTGAGCTGTATACGGCTAACCAGATCTATAACAGTGATTTTCGGGTTCTGAATCTGATCGGCTTTGCCTGCCTCAAGAGGAAAAACCAGGCCGAGGCATTGAAAGCTTTTTCGGCGTCACTGACACTGGTCGCTGATCAACCCGCTATTGCCAAGGTCGTGGCTGGTCTTGGCAGCCCGAAAAAATAAAAGCCGAAACTCTCCATCAAACCCCGGGCCGCCGCAGGTCCTGGCAGCTTACATGTAAAAGGTGCGCAATTTCCGATCCATATCTTTCAAGGATTGACTGAGAATTTCCTTTTTTTTCAGCGCGATTTCCGTGGCCAGGGCGTTCAGCAGGACAGACAAAGCTGAAATGGAAGTTGTAAAAAGAATGTTTTCGCGGGGGACTTTCAATATCAGGGAGGCGTAGCACGATAGCGGCGAATACTCGTTGTCGGTGAAAAGGACGATTGGCAATTCCCGTTCATGGGCCAGTTTGGCAAATTCAGCGGTACACCTGGAATAGGGGAAAAAAGAGGAAAAGATAATCAAATCATCTTTTTCAATATGGCATATTTTTTCTTCGACCGGAGTATTGCCCTCATCCAGGCTATGGGTCATTTTTTCGATCTGGTTGAACGTATAGGTGATTAAATTTGAAAATATTGAAGAAATGCCGATTCCAAACGTGAAAACCCGTTTTGCTTTTTCGATCATATCCACCAAACGTAAAAAAGTTTCTTCGCTGACAATGGCCAGCAGGCGGTTGATGTTTTTTACATCCTGGCGGGCCGCTTTGATCAAGGATTTTTTCCCCCTAACGTCGCCGGGAATTGAAAAAAAGCGTTCCACCGGGTTGGCGATATTTTTCAATTGCTCGTTCTTAATACGGTTTTTAAAATCATAAAATCCCCGACAGGATAATTTTCTGGTAAAACGGGTGATCGAAGCCATGCTGACTCCGGATTTATCAGCGATTTTTCCGATGGACAGCAGGGGAATTTCAAACCAGTTATCAAGGAGAAAATTTGCCAGATGCTTCTGGATACGGGAAAAATTCGCAATATTTAATTTAATTTCTTCCTGCAAGTTTCTATTCATTAGCTCTTTGTTGAAATTGACACCCGTTGCATTTTAACTTAAACTCCCTTGCGTTGTTTATGATAGTGTAATTTAAGATATTTTTCGCCGCCTGTCAATGATTTAAAGAAAAAAAAGAAAAATTATTTTCACTATTGACAATTGAAAAAAACTATTCTATTAGTATCAGTGTAAACATTCCCATAAGCTTTTTTACTCAAAAGTGCGGCGAATTTGTTTGCTGCGGATTCTAAAAGAGGTCTTAGGAGGTTAAATGAAAATATTTAAAACAATCATTCTTTTGTCGCTCTGCACGGCCGCAATGATGTATTCCCAAACCCAGACGGGAAACATTTACGGGACGGTCATCGAACCTGCGGGCAGCGGCATCCCGGGCGTCATGGTAACCTTGACCTCGGCCACTGCCGGTAAACTGACGACCATCACCTCGGAAACCGGCCAGTACCGGTTCATAGCCTTGCCTCCCGCTGCGGACTATGAACTGAAGTTCGAGGTGGAAGGCCTCAAAACCCAGATCCGCAAAGGCATCCGCATCACGGTCGGCGAGAATGCCACCATTAATGCCACGATGGAGCTCGGCCAGATCAGTGAGAGTATCGAAGTCATCGCATCGGCCCCGGTCATTGATTTGCGCAAAACCACCCAGGCCACCAATATGACCAAGGAAACCCTGCAGTCGCTGCCCACGGCCAGGGACCCCTGGGTCATTCTGGATAAAACTCCCGGCCTGGCGCTCAGCACTGCCAATGTCGGCGGCAACGCTTCCGGCCAGCAGAGTTCCTGGGACTCGCGCGGTGAAAACCGCGCCAACTCGCAATGGAACCTGGACGGCGTTGAAGTCACCGACCCGACCTCGCCGGGATCTTCGGGCACTTACTTTGACTACGACATGTTCGAAGAAATGCAGATCCAGACCGCGGCCAACGATGTCACGGCCATTGCCGGCGGCGTCAGCATCAACTTCGTCACCAAGCGCGGCAAGGACAACCTCTTCGGCGGCGGCCGCTTCTACTGGACCGACAAATCTTTGCAGGGAACCAACCTCCCTGCCGGTCTGGAAAAAGAAGGCCTCAGCGGCAACACCATCAACAATATCCTGGACTACGGCTTCAATGTCGGCGGGCCAATCGCCAAGGGCAAAGCCTGGTTCTGGGCCTCCTACGGCGTCCAGGACATCAATAATGTGGACATGCACGATAACCCCGACAAAACCGTCCTCACCACCCTTAACGGCAAAGTGAACTTCAATCTGAGCTCCCACCGCCTCGAACTCTACGCCATGTGGAGCGAGAAAACCCGCGATAACCGCAAGAACAATCCTTTTGACACTCTCGAAGCCGCCCGCAACCAGAGTGGTCCATCCTGGCTGATCAAGCTGCAGGACGAATTCTCCATTGGCAGGGATTTACTCACTTCTCTGAAACTTTCCTATTACAAGTCAACTTATGACCTGGCTCCTAACGGCGGCCTCGACAAGATCACCTACCTTGATTATGACGCCGGCTGGAGATACAACTCAGGCTCATGGTCGAACTTCATGCAGGATTATTTGGAAGGCACCCTGACCTTCAATTATTACACAGAAAAACTGCCGCTGGGCAGCCATGATATCATGGTCGGCCTTAATATCCGCACCATGGTCGCCGACCAGATGGGGGGCCAGAGCAACGGCATGCGCGCCTATGTTTATGACGCCCTCACCCCCGCTGCCGAAGCCAAGTATTCAAGGGGCGTCCGCGTCGACCGCCAATGGGTTGACAACTTTGACTACAACCGCTTTTCGGCTTTCTTCCAGGACTCCATTTCCACCGGGCGCCTGACCCTTAACCTTGGCCTGCGCTATGATATACAGGGAGCCGCGATCAACGCCAACACCGTTCCCGGCACCAATGTCGCCCTGCTGAACAGCGTGTATGATCCGAAAACCGATACCTACATCAACGCCAACCTCCCCGAAGCTTCCCGGCCCGCGGTTGATGTCCCCACCGACCTGAAGTTTCTTTCTCCCCGGCTGGGCTTTGTCTGGGATATTACCGGCAAAGGCAAAACCGTGGTCAAAGGCAATTTTGCCATCTACGGCGGCGTCATGAATTTCGATTCCACCCAGGGCCTCCAGGTTCCCTTTGAGATCCTGACCAGGAATCGTTTTAACTGGGACGACATTAACAGCAACCAGATCGTCGAAGCGGGAGAATTGGCACTCAGAGACCAGTCCAATAATTATGCCTGGGTCACCGGCGATGCCGCCAACCTGGTGGACCCGAACCTGACCCAGGACAAGGATATGGAATTCATGCTCGGCCTTGAGCAGGAGCTCATGCCGGAGTTGAGCGTGGGCGTCAACTACATCCACCGCAAGATATGGAACCAGTCCTGGAACCGCCCCTATGTCGTTGACGGCGACGGCAACGAACGCCTGGTGGAACCTTCCGACTGGACAGAATACACCTTCACCCAGGACGGCAAGGAATATACTTATTGGGACACCTATGATTCTTATGTCTACTACACCGGCGCCTATCGCGCCGAAAATGTCAAGGACTTTCACGTCACCTACGACGGCGTGGACCTGACCCTTAAGAAGGCCATGGCCGACAAGTGGATGCTGATGGCTTCGGTCTCGTTCCAAAGTTCCAAGCGCCATTACGCGTCGCAGCTCGGCTATACCAACTATGACCCTACCGACCACGTGCCGGAGGACTTGCTCGACAGTACGGCTTCCGGCAGTCGCAATTCACGCTGGATGGTCAAGCTCAACGGTGTCTACCAGTTGCCCTGGGGCATCAATCTGGGTGCCTCACTGCAAATCCGCGACGGCTATGTTTTCGACCCGACCCTGCAGCTGGACACCTCGGATCCCCGCTTCTGGGACAGCTCAAACCCGAGTGTCCTTATCTATAAGCACGGATCAGAGCGCTACAAAACATTCTCCATGCTCGACTTGCGCCTGGAAAAGATGTTCCAGATCTCGAACATCGGCAGGCTGTTCGTCTCTTTGGACGGCTTCAACATTCTCAACAGCTCTTATGTCCTTGACAAGGAAACCAGCATGAACAGTTCCCGATTCGGTCAACCCTATCAGATACTCAACCCCAGGGTATTTCGCCTGGGCCTGCGTTTTGATTTCTAACACAGACTAGCGCTGCCAAAAAGGGGAGCCCGCGCGGGCTCCCCCTTCATTTACTGTTCAAGGGATGCACGCGACATTGAAGTCCCGGGAATAAAGTCAAATTTCTTTATCTTAAAAGAATGGCAAGTGAGGATTTTATGAAAGAAAACAGATTGATCGATATATTTTTGCAGTTGCTAAAAATTGAGGCGCTGTCACAGCAGGAAAAACCTGTTGCCGATCATATTCATGCTTTTTTAACCGCCCTGAATTTAAAGCCCCATTTCGACAAATCAAATATGCAAACTCAAAGCAATACCGGCAACCTGCTATGCCAGGTAGGCAGCGGCGGCGATGTCATGCTTTTAGCACACATGGATACGGCCCGTTCAACCAAAGAGGTAAAACCGCAGATACTGGCCGACCGAATAACTTCTGACGGAACCTCAGTCTTGGGAGTCGATAACCGGGCTGGTAGCGCGATAATTCTTTATGCTCTGGAAAAAGCATTGCTGGGGAAAAATGCCCTTAAAGATTTTACCATCGCCTTCACTACCTGCGAGGAATCGACATTGGCAGGTTCATTGAACCTGGAGATCGCTGAGCAGATAAAAAAATGTTTTATTTTTGATTCTTCCTGCCGCCCGGGTGCTTTTATCTATTCAAGCTGCGGCGCAAAAAATTTCAATGTCACCATTAAAGGCCTGGCCGCGCACTCGGGCTTGGCTCCTGAAAAAGGGATCAATTCAATCGCCATCACGGCCCAGGCGCTCAGCCAGATAAAACAGGGGCGGATAGGCGCAAAAACCACTGTCAATATAGGCACCATCAGCGGCGGCTCGGCAATCAATGTGGTTCCTGAAACAACGCAATTGACGGGCGAAGTAAGGTCAGCGGAAATGGGCATGGTCGATGAGGTTATCCAGGTCATCAAAACAATATTTTTAAAAGAAACCGCTACCCAGGGGGCCGGGCTGGTGTTCAAGGATAATTGGGATTTTAAACCGTATAATATCCCGCCTGAAACGGAAATATACCGGGATATTTTGAAGGTCATGAAAAAAGTCGGCCTCAGACCAGAACCTGTAGCTTCGCTGGCCGGAAGCGATGCGAATTCGTTGAATGGCAGGGGTATCCAGGCGATCAACCTCGGCATCGGGGCGCAGAATCCCCATGGCAATGATGAATTCATCTTATTGGCCGATTTGGATAAAAGTTCCGAAATTGCGCTGGAGTTGATGAAAAAGGAACAATCATGATCCATCACATTCTTTTCGCTGGCAAGCGGATAGTTATTGAAAAAGTGCAGTGATCGGGATACAATAAGAAAAAAAATGAAGGCGAAATATCAATTCAATACCCTGGTCATGATTTATGTCATCGTCATTGCCATAGCGATTCTGACCTGGATATTACCGGGCGGAGAGTATCAAAGAACCATCAAGGATGGCAGACCCCAAATAGCTTCGGGCTCATTTGCCTCCGTCAAGAGCAATCCCCAGGGGCCGGGAGAAATTCTGATAGCGCCCATGAAGGGATTTATAGAAGCCGGCCAGATCATCATATTTATTTTCATCATCGGCGGCGCTTTCAAGGTCATTGAAAAAACCGGAGACATAACAATCGCCGTGCAAAAGACGGCGTTTACTTTTGCCAAGCGGCCCGAATTGCAGAAATATTTCATTCCCATTACGGTAACGATATTTTCATTGGGCGGGGCGATTTTCGGGATGTGTGAAGAAACCATACCTTTCGTCCTTATTTTTATCCCAATCAGCCTCTCGCTGGGCTACGATTCTCTGATCGGGACCGCGATCCCTTTTCTGGGCGCCGCGGCGGGATTTGCCGGAGCCATTTTCAATCCGTTCACAGTAGGGATTGCGCAAAAAATTGCCGGACTTCCTCCGGGCTCGGGGTTGGGCTACCGGGTTGTAATCTGGTTCATCAGCACGGCCTCGATCATATTTTTTCTGATGCGCTATGCCGCCCGGATAAAAAAATATCCTGAAAAGAGCATGGTGTACGAAATTGATAAAAACAGAAAGAGTGCCCTGGGGTTGAATAGCGGAGAAACCGGTAGTATTGCCGGGAATATTAGAATCATATTGGTTTTATTCCCGGTGGCCATCGCTGTTTTGATTTTCGGTATTTTGAAGTGCAAATGGGATTTCTTTCAAATGGCGGCGGTATTTTTTGCCTTAGGCATTGTTGCCGGCAAATTCGGCAAGTTATCCTTTTCGCAGATAGCGGATGATTTCAAGGAAGGGGCCAAGGATATGGTCGGTGTGGCCTTGATTATTTCAAGTGCCCGGGCAATTCTCATTATAGCAACCGATGGCAGGATTTTGGATTTGCTGTTTCATGGTTTATCCGGGGCTATCTCCGGGTTGCATCCTGTATTTGCAGCTCAATCAATGTTTCTGGCCCATGGCGTCATCAATTTTTTTGTTCATTCCGGATCGGCCCAGGCTGCTTTGACCATGCCGATCATGGCACCATTGGCCGACATAGTCGGAATCACGAGACAGACAGCCGTATTGGCTTTTCAATTCGGTGACGGTTGGATCAACCCGATTCTCCCCACTTCGGGGGTAACCATGGCCGTCCTCGGTCTGGCGGGTATTTCCTGGGAAAAATGGTTCAAGTGGTTATTCAAACTGCAGGTTTATTTTGTCATAGTTGCCTTGCTGCTGCTTATTCCGCCGGTGCTATTTTTCTTTTATGGTCCCCATTGATAATTCCTGCTTGACCACAGTTACTTGGCCTTTTTCTTGGCCTTGGGTATCCTGATCGCCTCGCGTTCCTTTTCGATGCTCTGTACGAAAGCCTTGTAATTAACAATGTCGGGAGAAGTCGGGAACTTGGCAATCAGGTCATTGTAGG